>QIHU01000122.1 GCA_003231035.1 Acidobacteriota bacterium | reverse complement strand
TGGAGTTTGTGGCTCGCGATGGGTCACTGCCGTTCGCGGCCGGCGAGAGGCAGCGGCTAGCCGTGCTCGAACTCTTGGCACTGATCGAGCCAGGGCCACGGCAGCGCCTACCCCTCCTCGGTGGCAGCGGGGACGTTCCTCAACTGCGCATTGGCATGGAGGGGGACGGGGTGGTGGCGGTTCCGCTCGACGAGCGGGAAGAGAGCGAGGCGAGCGTTGGGATGAGCTTCGGTCGCGAGAAACGCCGCTTGTTAGGGCTGCTGGCGCTGCTCGCGCCTCTACCCTTGCCCTTCAACGAGATCCTGGAATGGCCGGCGCTGGTTCTCTATGTGATCGCCCTCGGGTACTTCTTACTTCGCACCCACCAGCGCCCTGAGGAGTGGGTGCCGACCTGGGTGATCAACCTCGTCGGTTTGGCCTACATACCCTACTTCGTTTTCGACCTCCTGGTCCTCGGCCGATCTCGGATGGTGGTTCCGGTGGTCCATCTACTGCTCTTCGCGATCATCGCCAAGTTGTATTCGCTGCGCGTGGAGCGCGACAAGTGGCATGTCTTGATGGCGATTTTCTTCCTCTTCCTGACGGCCATGGCGACCAGTGTCCATCCGACCATCCTCGTCTACTTGCTCGTTTTCATGGTGTTGACCCTGCTCCTGCTGACCCGCTTTGCCTTGCTCCAAACGCTGACCCGCTTTGGGAGGGACGATCCGGCGATGGCGGTGGTGCCGCTGCGCGGTTTCTTGGCCATCTCGACAGTCCTCATTCTGCTCATCTCCGTGCCTTTGTTCGCTGTCTTGCCACGGGTGCATGCCCCGTTCATCGTGGGTCGAGGCTCCGGGATGGGGGCCTCGATCGAGGCGGCGGGCTTCACCGACGAAGTGACCTTGGACAGCATCGGGCTGTCGCGTTCCAACCGCTCGGTGGTGATGCGCTTGCGCTATGACGATGGCAGGGTCTCCGGTAGGGAGATGCGGTTCAAGGTCGGCACGCACAACTACTACGAGAACCGAGTTTGGCGCCGCTCCTCGCAACGCGGCGAACTCCTGCGTCGCGAGGGCGTTCGCTTCGATCTGGCACCCGAACTCGCGAGGGTGCAACCCGAGCGCTGGGTCGAGATCTGGTTGCGCACCTTGGTGGGATCACGTTTGGCTTTGCCGGTGGAAGCGATCGCTTTGGAGGCCCTCTTCCCCTCGGTTGTTCTGACTCCCGCGGGCACGGTCTTTTTGCCGCGCTCCAACGTTGGGGTCGTCCAATATAGGGCGGGGTTGGGCGAGGCTCCAGTGGTTTACTCCGCCCCACCTAGCCCCGGCTTAGAGTTCGAGCCGACCCTCGATCGCGGTGGGTTGAGCGCGAAGATTGAGGCTCTCGCGGCACAGGTGGCTTCGGATGCGGACGCGGCGGGAGACCCGCTACTGACGGCGCAAGCGCTCGAACGATTCTTGGTGACGCAATTCGAATACACCCTCGACTTCCTGGGCAGGGCGGGAGATCAGCCACTGGAGGACTTCCTCTTTCGATTCAAGAGCGGTCATTGTGAGTACTTCGCCTCGGCGATGGTGCTGATGCTGCGTTCCGAGGGGATTCCAGCGCGCCTGGTCACCGGCTTTCTGGGTGGTGAGTACAACCCGATCGAGCGTTACTACATCGTGCGCGAGCTCAACGCCCATGCCTGGGTGGAGGCCTATCTGGATGGCCATTGGAGGATCTTGGACCCAACTCCTCCCAGCGGCAGACCGGGAGGCCCGCGCGACGGCTTGGGCAATTTCTTGACCCAGGCTTGGGACTATCTGGAGTTTCGCTGGGATCGCTACGTGCTCACCTACGGCCTCGGCGATCAGATGCAGTTCTTTCTCGGCCTGCGCGACGGCTGGCAGAAGCTATGGTCCTTGTTCTCGACCCTCGGCCAAGACAAGGCCTCGGACTCTTCCTCCGCCTCCACCGCCGGTGAGGAGGAGACTTCCGAGGAGCAGGCAAGCCCGATGCGGGGCACTACTGGGTGGCGGTTTGGCCTGCTCCTGCTGGTCTTGGCCTTGGTCGGTTTCGCTTGGCGGCGCCAACGGGCGGACGGCGAGGACGGGGTGCGTGCCTATCGCTCTTTGAAACGGCGGTTGAAGCGGGCAGGATTGGTCGTCGAACCCTCTTTGCCGCCCTTGGCCGTGGCGCGGGTCGCCGGCCATCGCTTCCCCGCCGCCGCCGCCGCCGCCGGTGAGGTGGTCACGATCTATCTGCGACAAAGTTTTGGTGGGTCGGGTTTGGGTGAAAAAGATCGTGAGGCGCTGCGCCGAGCGTCGGCGCAGGCAGCGAGGGCCTTGCGGCGCGGGGGTGAAGCTAGCTAGACCGTCTGTCGCCTCTTGGCCCGCTGCCTTGAACGAGATAAAGTCAACCTCACTCTAAATTCTTCCTACAGGTTCCATTGGAAAGCGGCCAAACTCTCAGCCGGTATACGGTCATCTCACGCCTTGGCGCGGGTGGTATGGGTGAGGTTTATCGAGCTCGCGATGCCGAGCTGGAACGCGATGTCGCGCTCAAGGTCTTGCCCACCCGGCTAGCTCAAGACAGCGTGGCCATGGAGCGGTTTCGTCGTGAGGCGGTGCTGTTAGCTTCAGTCAACCACCCACACATCGCGACCCTTTTTGGCCTCGAAGAGGACCAAGGGATTCGCTTTCTGGTTCTGGAGCTGGTCGAGGGGAGAACGCTAGGGGATGTTCTTGGTGGCGTGGGCCTGTCTGTCTTCGAGGCGATGCGGGTCGGAAGTCAGATCGCCAAAGCGCTCGAAGCGGCCCACAAGCGGGGGATTATCCATCGCGACTTGAAGCCAGCGAATGTGATGGTCGGCGACGACGGCTGGGTCAAGGTGCTGGATTTCGGCGTCGCCAAGGCCCTGGCGGCACAGGACCCCGAGTTGACATCCGTGCTGCAGGACATGTCTGGCAACCGTCTCGAGAGTTCCAGCGATCTGACCGCGATTGGAACGGTGGTGGGGACCCCGGCCTACATCAGCCCCGAGCAGCTGCGCGATCAGCCGGTGGACAATCGTGCTGATATCTGGGCCTTCGGCTGCCTGCTCTATGAGTGCCTGTCGGGTCTCAAGGCCTTTGAGGCGAAAAACACTCGCGACACCTTCGAGAACATTCTGCACGGCTCGCCGGACTGGGACGCGGTTCCCGCGAAGACGCCGCCGACGATTCGCACCCTACTGGGCCGCTGTTTGCAAAAAGATCCCGATCGAAGGCTGCACTCGATCTCCGATGCTCGGATCGAACTCGACGATGTTCTGCACCCGATGCTGGCACCACAGCTGCCTCCCGGCGGGGAGCCGGATACGGCTCCGATCCCGGCTGCCGGCACCGGCACCAGTCCCACCTTTGGCTACTTGAGCCGCCTCGGCCCCTACAGCGTGGTGGAGCGTCTGGGAGCGGGGGCAACGGCGGAAGTTTACCGAGCTTGGGACCGTCGCCAAGGGTGCGATGTGGCGTTGAAGGTATTGCGCCCCGGAATGCTGGAAGACGAAGAAGCGGTTGCCCAGCTGCGCCGCGAGAGCGAGGCGCTGCGCAATCTTCGTCACCCCAATATCGCGGGTTGGTACGACTCTGGCTCGGCCGAGGAGTTGGACTATTTGGTCATGGAGTTCGTGCCCGGCGAATCGTTGGCGACGAAGCTCGAAGCGGGGCCGATGCCCGAGCCTGAAGTCTTTCGGCTGGGGTCTCAGATCGCCGCCGCCTTGGCCCAGGCTCACCGAAGTGGTTTGCTGCACGGCGATCTCAAAGCGGGCAATGTGATGGTGACTCCGGAAGGCCAGGCGAAGGTGATCGACTTTGGTCTCAGCCAGTTGATCTCGACGCAAGGCGACGCCGGTACACAGATCTCTGGGAACGGCGGAGGCCAAGGGCCGTTGGCCTATATGGCGCCGGAAGTAATCTCTGGCGACGAGCCGAGCGCGAAGAGCGATCTGTACAGCCTGGGAGTGCTGCTCTACTGGATGGCGACGGGGAAGCGCCCGTTTCCCGAGGACGATGCGCAGGAACTCACCGAGGCAATTCTTCGCCAACCGCCACGGAAGCCGAGTGCGCTGCGCTCGACCTTGTCGCCAGAGTTGGATCGCATCGTTCAGGGTTGTTTGGAGAAGGATCCAGCGCGACGCAACTCTTCCGCCGAGGAGGTTGCTAGCCAGCTGGCGGCCGAGATTCCGCCTCCGGCCGCCACCTCGATCACCGCGATCGAAGGGCAGGCGGCGGCGCAACGGAGTCGGACCAGGCGTCGTCGAGGCTGGATCGCCGCTGGCCTGGCGCTGCTGTTGGTGCTTGTCGCGGTCTTGGCGATGGGAGGGGGAAGTGTTCTCTTCGGGGCCAAGGGCTTGGCCGGCGTTGACTCGCTGGTGGTGATGCCGACCCGCCTACTTGGCGAGGACACCGCTGCCTACCTGACCGATGCGATCCCCAACAGCCTTTCGGCTCATCTCAGCCAGGTGGACGATTTGGAAACCAAGGTGCCACCGTCGAGTGTCGATATCGACAAACTGGATGGTGACTTGGAGAAGGTGGCCCTGGCCTACGGGGTCAACGCGATGGTTCTGTCAACCCTCAGCTCACAAGATGGCCGAATGGTGCTCAACGTGCAGCTAGCCGAGGCTACCGGCAACAAGTTGCTGTGGAGTCAGGAGTACCAGGGACAGTTCGAAGACTACCTCGTCTTGGTCCAGCAGGCGGCGGAAGACATTCGCCAGGCGGTGCGCCCCAAGGCGCTTTCCTTGGTCAAAGCGGTCCTCCAGGAGGACAACTTGGAGGCCGAGAGTGAACTCCAACAAGGTCTCTACTACTCCAATTTATACCGCAATCGCGGTCGCGACGGCGACAAGGAGAGAGCCATCGCTGCTTTTAGCCGCGTCCTGGAACTCGATCCCTCCCGAGCGGATGCGGCGGCGGAGATCGCGGTGGTGCACTCGGCGAGTATGGCGTACAACGTCTCGATTCTTGAAGTACAGCCCGAGATTAAGTTCTGGGTCGATCGTGCTCTGAAAGCCAATCCTCGTTCCAGTCGTGGCTGGGCGGTGCGCGCCGAGCTCGAAGGAAGCCGGTCGGAGGAGAGTCGCCATCGCAAGCTCCGGTTTGCACTCAAAGCGGCCGCCTACGGGCCCCGAGATGGCTATGCGCAGAATCGTCTGGCTGCCCCGCTGGTCGCTTTTTCGCCTCGACTGTCCTTGGCGGCGGCTCAGCAGGCCTCACGCGTCGAACCGCTGGTGGTGACCTCACCGTTGTTCGAGAGTCTCGTGCTCATCGGTTTCGACCGCTGGGAGGAGGCCAAGGCGCGGGTGGACTATGCCCTCGATATTGAACCGGAGTCTCCCTTCGGTCTGATGACCCAAGCGATTGTGCTCAGCCAGTTTGAGGAGGAGGCGTCGTTGCGTCTGATCGACGAGAGCCTCGAACCGCTGGTCATCCTTGGAGTGTTGAGACCTCTTTGGCTCGACCTACCGCGTACCTTTGCTAGCTTCAGTATCGCCTCGCAGGCCGGTGACCGGAGTGCGGCGGATGCGGCGGCCTCTCGCTTGCTGTCGCTGGCCCGTGGCGAGTTTCCGTTTTCTCGTTGGCAGACTTCCACCAACAACGTGGCGGCGCACTTAGCTCGCTTCGGACGCGATGAGACGGCCTTGGAGCTGCTGGAGTTTCGGGCTCAAGAGGACATGCTGCCACCCTATGAGCACTTGCTCCTGAGCCCCCATCTGAGTTCGATTCGCGGCCGCGCTCGATATTCTCCGTTGTTGGTTGAAAGCCGCGAGAACTTCCTCAAAACACGGGCTGTGTTGGAAGAAACTCGGGCCCGTGGTGAACTCCCACCCTATCTGGAGAAGCCTCTCGCGGACCTGCTGGCGTTGGTGCGCGAAGCCGAGGCGGCGCTGGTCTCGTCCTCGAACCCTCCGTGACCTTCTCACCGCTGCTCTCGCTGGTTCCCGGTTGCCGGCTGCGTCAGGACCATCGATCGGGGCCGTGGTGGTTGGCCCATTCACGCGGTGAGTTGTTGATCGATCCTCCCTCTGGCGCGGTGGCGGAAGCTCTGCGTGGGTTGTGGGGAGGAGAGGCGAGGGAAGAGGACATGGCGGCGAGAGTGAGCCGCGCGGAGGGATAC
This sequence comes from Acidobacteriota bacterium, assembly GCA_003231035.1. Classification (GTDB taxonomy): domain Bacteria; phylum Acidobacteriota; class Thermoanaerobaculia; order Multivoradales; family SZUA-115; genus SZUA-115. The sequence continues at coordinate 27,653 of QIHU01000122.1, read as the reverse complement.
GACGGCTATCGGCGCTGGTACCGGTTGCTCTTCGAGCTTCACGAGGCGCTTCTGTTGCGGCGCACGGTGCGCGCTGGGGGCTCTCCGCGGGGTAGTCTGCTCGCCTCCTGCTTACCGTTGGTCGCTGCCTGTCCGTTCAGCAGTGCACCGCTTGGCGACCGGCCTTTCGTCCTCTCGCGCTTTGCCTATTTGCGTCGGCGGGGGAAGAGGTTGGTGATCGAGTCGCCGCTGGCGCTGGCCCGGATCGTTCTTCATCACACTGCCTCTAGCGCGTTGTTGGCCGCTTTGGATCGGCCGACGACGCTGGAGGAGAGGGGCGCTCGCGCCGATCCAGCGCTGGGCGAGACGGCTTCGCGAGAGTTTTGTGAGTTACTGCACTACGGCGGTTTTCTCTCGATTCTCGATGATGACGGGGTAGGTGAGGAGGATCGCGGCTCGCGCGGGTGGTGGGAGTTTCACGACTTGCTGGCGCACTCGCGCGGGCGGGCTGGCCGTCATGACAGTCCGTACGGTGGGGTGTACCGCCAGCGGGGGATTGCCGCGCCGTTGCCGGCGTTGAAGCCGCGGATGGCTGGGAAGACGGTGGAGTTGCTGTGCCCGGATTTGGCGCGATTGACCCGGGAGGATCCTTCGTTGACTGCCGTGATGGAAGCTCGGCAGTCGCGGCGCGCGCACGGTGAGCCGGCGATTTCGCTGGAGGATTTGTCGGAGTTGTTGTTTCGGGTGGCGCGGGCGGACGGGGTTTCCACGGGTCTTGATTATGAGGTGGCGCGGCGGGTTTATCCGGGGGGCGGGGCGGCTTGGGAGTTGGAGCTTTATTTGGTGGTGGATCGGTGTCGGGGGCTCGCTTCCGGTTTGTATCACTATCGGCCGGGGGAGCATCAACTGACCCGATTGTCGGGGCGTACGGCGCAGGTGGACCGGTTGTTGTCTTCGGCTTGTCAGGCTTCGATGGTGGACTCCGTGCAGGTGCTCTTGGTGATTTCCGCTCGGTTTGGCCGGGTTTCTTGGAAGTATGGTTCGATGGCCTACGCTACGGTTCTCAAGGATGTTGGGGTTTTGATGCAGACGCTTTACCTTTCTGCTTCCGCGATGGATCTTTGTGTTTGTGCTATTGGTGGGGGGAATGCGGATCTTTTTGCTGGGGCCGTGGGGACGGATTATTTGGAGGAGAGTTCGGTGGGGGAGATGATCTTGGGGCGTGGTTTTGGGGGGAGGAAGCCAGCTCTCTAGCGAAGAGGCCAACTTTTCCGGCATGGTCCGCCGAACCGATCCCCGGGAGGAGTTGTACCTAGCCAAGGCGTTCCACAAAGCGTTCATCAAGGTGGATGAGCAGGGTACCGAAGCCGCCGACGCGACCGCCTCGGTCATGGCCTTGAGAGGTATGCCCGTGGCACCGCCTCCGCTGTTTCGCGCGGATCATCCGTTTGTATTCTTGATCCGAGATCGGCAGGCTGAAACGGTTCTGTTTCTAGGTCGCCTTGCCGATCCACGCTAGAGAGCTGGGCGGAGCTGTGACTCGGCGGGTTAGCTGAGTCGGGGGATGAGGAGCGTCCCTAGAACGGTGGAGGCCGCGTTCAGGGCACAGGCAACTGGTCTAGGATCAGTTCCCAGATCTCTCGGACGCCGAGATACTCAGCCCATTCTGCTACGTAGTCGCGGTCGACCTCGGTCGAGCTGATCCGCAGGACTCCACTAATGTCGCGCAGGTGTTTCTCGGAACCGCCTTCGGCGTAGTACTGCAACTTCTTCACGATGACGTCCTCCGGTGCCGCGAAATTAGCCTGGAGGTCATCCACGGGCCACAACTTTTTGGCTCGTGCGAAGCGGCTCTGATCGAACTCATCCATGGATGGAACCATGAAGTCGATTTTCAAGCCAGAGGCCGGATGAATGAAGTTGAACTGGCCCTTGCGGGCGATAGCCAACCGAACCTGTTCGACATCGGCGTAGAACTCGCTTGCTGGGAAGGACTCGACCAAAGTTTCCGCTTGATCCAGCGAGAGTTGGACAACTACGTCAATGTCGTTGGTGAACCGTGGCTCACCGTAGAGAATGGTCGCGATCGACCCGGTGATGAGGTAGGTGAGGTTTAGCCGCTCAAGGGTTTCGACCAACTGGCGCAGGAGTTCATCTTGCTCCATGAGCTAGCCTGTGAGCGACCTCGGTCCGGAGCTGTTCGGAACTCCACTCAGGATGCTCGGTGCGCAGGTGGCTCTCGATCATCCGCCGAGCCGATCGAAACATCGCGGCCGCAATGGCCAGACGTTCCGCACCGCTCTTTTTAGAAAGCACGCGGGCCATTTCGTTGCTCACACCCTCGACTACTGGGCGCCGACGAAGGGTGGGTTTTGCCGTAGCTGCCGTCATGATGAGCCTATTATACGGCTGGGTTCGCTTTCGGCCTCAGTGCTCGTGTGTTCCCAAAACGGGTGGCGCCCCGTTCCGGGTGAGCCTTCGTTGTGCCGCCCGCCCTTATCGTTTGAAGTTCTTGCGATAGGTGGAGAGCATCATCAGGGTGTGGCGCAAGCGTTGAAGCTGTCGGGCGCGGGCTTGGATGGCCAGGGGATCGGTGCTGGTGGCGTGTTCGCCGCGGATCTCTCGTTGCAGGGCGAGGATGGAGTGGTTCAAACCGTCCATCTCAGCGGGGGAGAGGCGACGAAAGGTCTGTTCGGAGACGCGAAGGTGGCCGTTGGCGATGGTTCGGCTCATGTTGTAGGCGCTGCCGCTGGGAAAAGGGCTCACACCTGCATTCTACCGCCTTCGTGGGCTCTCGTTGCGGGGTTCTTAGGTTTCTTGCGCTTGCCAGCAAGCGTGGAAGCCCAGGTGCACCGGGCTGGCGAGCGGCAGACGGGCGATGGGGCCTTGGGCCAAGTCGAAGGCGTCGAAGAGGAGGAAGGCGCCGCTGGAGGTTTCGGTGTCGAATTCCTGGCAGAGGATCGTGCCGATGTCGTCGCGGGTGGGATGGGGAATGAAGACCGGTTCTCCGCCAAGCACTTTGTCCCGAGGAGCCTGGTAGTGCTCGACGATGCCCCCCTGTTTGGAGCCACCGGCTTGCCAGTCGAAGTGGACCAGGCGGTCGAAGAATTTGCGGCCTTGGCGACCGGTATCTTTGATGGCGAGGATCCAGAAGTGGCGGTAGGCGCGGCCCGCCAGGTTGGGGTGATGGGTGGGAAAGTCTCCGGCGAGTTGGAACTCGATCTCTCGGCGTTCGCTCAGGGTGCCCTGGCCGACGTCCACCACCAGGCGCACGGGGTGACAAGGGGCTACGTCGACGAAGAGGTCGGGGATGGTCTCGTAGTCTGGGTAGGCCGGTTCTTCAAGTTCGAGCAGGTCGAAGATCAAGCGCTCTTCCTCTTCGAAACAGTTGATCTGGTGGAGGCAGTAGCGATTTCCCACCGGCAGGCTCGCCACCTCTTTGCCGCTCTCGCGGTCGACAATCAACAAGCGGCTACCCTGTTCCGGCTGCCAGTTCAGGGCGCTCTGGATGGTCGCGCCCTCTTGCATCAAGGCGGTGGCATCGAGCAGGTAGGGCGCCAGATAGAAGATGGCGTAGTGTGGGGTGAGGCCGAAATCGTGCATCGAGTAGGGGGCCGCGAGCGGCAAGCGCCGACGCTGGGCGAGCTTGCCATCGGCGGTGAAACGGTAGAGGGTAAGACTCGGCTGCGCGGTGGCGTAGGAGACGCCGAAGTTGAACATCTCGCCCGTATCGCCATCGAAATGGGCGTGGGCCGAAAAGGGACTGATCGCGTTGATTCGACGGTTGAAGGTGTGTTCGCCCTTGGTTTCCAAGGTGACGGGGTCGAGTTCCCACGGTAGACCCTGCTCGCCGAAAGCCAGCAGCTTGCCGGCAAAGGGGTAGACACTGACATTGACCGGTGAGGCGATGGCCACCCGGTGCAGCAGGCGATCGTCCTCAAAGGCGGTGCCGAAGGTGCGATAGAGCGGCTGGCCCGCCGCCTCTTCGTCCACCAACTTGGTGGTCTGGACGTAGCGCTGAGTCAGGGTGATGCCCTCGGCTTCAAAGGCGAGCCGGCAGACCATGCCATCGCCGTCGAGCCAGTGCCGGTAGTGAAAGTCGCCGCGCACGAAGCGGGCCGGTCCGTTGAGGTAGTAGGTGCCGCGCAACCAGTCGGGAATGGTGCCGGTGGGGGTGATCGATTGGGTGCCCTCCGTGGGGACGTGAAGAAAGGCTTTCTCGAGACCGGGCGCGAAATCGCTCATGGGCCACCTTCCGCGGCGAGGCTGGGTTGGGGGGCGGGGACGGTGAAGGGTGATTTGTGTCGAAACATTTCGAGCGTCCAGGGATCGAACGACCACGCGTACGGGGCTTGGCGGCTAACGCATTGGCGCCATCGATGGCGGATCTCACGCGGGTCAAACTTGAACTTGGCGGGGTCGAGGGACTCGACAAAGGCAGCGTTGGTCAGTAGACCAGCGTTGCCGACCACCGCGGCGCAGATGTAGGCCACCAAGTAGCGGCTGAGCTCTTGCAGATTGGCCAGCTGCTGGTTCAGGACCTTCTTGGCTTGGTCGACGTCGAGGCCCACTTGGTAAAAGGTCTTCTCCGCCTTGCCGAGCGGGCCGATGTCCAAGAAATCGACGAAGAGCGGTTCCTCGGTTCCCAGTCTGCCGGCGGCCTTCTTCCAGTTGTAGAAGTCGCTGAGGAGGGCCTGCATGTTGTGGTTGAGCGGCCCGAGTTGGCTGAAGCGGTTGAGAAAAGCGAGGGTGAAACGGCGCTGGGTGAACAGGTCGTTGATGAAGGGGAAGACGTAGAAAGCGAAGTAGATGGTCAGCTCCCAGGTGTACTTGAGAACGAAGGTCTCGGGGTCACCCAGGGCGTTGTAGCTAGTGGTGAAACTAGGCAGGTAGGCCTCGAACAGGGCTCGCAGCAAGTTTTCATACCCCTTGACTTTGCCCTTGAGTTCACCGGGGTCGCGGGTTGTGATGGCATCGATGATCAAGGTGTTGTGCAGCGCGATGAGATCGGAACCGGGGCTGTACAGGGGGTCTGAAAAGCGGCCGGCTTCGCCCGACATCGCCCAACGATCGGCCGATAGGGTTCGGGCGCAGTCGTACGAAAAGTTGAGGAAGGCTCCGTAATGGCGGATCTTGCGCTGGGGAAGGTCGCGCGCGAAGAGAGGAAACTTCTTGCAGATCCACCCCACCAGCTTCTCAGCGCTCGAAACTTCATGGTGCGAAATCTCAGCCTGATCGTAGGTCAGGCCGATGCTGGTGCCGCCGCGCAAGGGGATCAACCAAAGCCAGAAACCTTGGCCGACGAAATGGTTGGTGGCAAGCCAGGTAGGAAGGTGCCCTAGCTGGCGCCGGCTGCGATGCAGGCGGGCTTGGCTCGTCGACTGATCGGTCAACGTTTCAAGGTTAAGCAGCCCTTCGACCCACAGAAAGGAGGCACCGTGGGGTAGATCGAGATCGCGAGTTAGGCCCAGTTTGCGAGCCAGGAAACGGCGGCGACCGGAGCAGTCCACCACCCAATCGGCGGTCACACTGCGCAATCGTCCGCCGGAGCCGCGGCCGACGGCGAAGCGCACTCGGTGGGGCTCGACGGCGCCCTCGGTGAGCACCACGTCCAGTTTCCGAGTGGGCGAGATCAGAGTGAACCGATCGTCGGCGCGGTTGAGTCTCAGCAACTCGGCTTCGAGCCGGTTGCGGTCTACCTGGTAGCTGGCGATGTTGGAGAACTTGCGGATGAAGGTCTGAGAGTAGTCTTCGATACCGGTGTTGCGGTGACCTTGGGTGGGCCAGTGGAAGCGAAGGTTGTACTTCATCCAGTGCTCGGTGAGCAGATGCTCTTCGAGCTCCAAGACCTTGGACAGGTAGTAGCCGGCGAGCTGTACCGTCGATTCGCCGACCTTCTGGGCGGCGGAGGGAAGCTGACTGCGCCGGTCGAGGATTAGGATGCTCTTGTCGGTCTCGAGCAAGAGCTGGCGGGCCAGGGTGAGGCCAGCCATGCCGGCGCCGAGAATCACTACGTCGTAGTGTCGCCTCAGCGTCAGGGGGGTAGGGGGTGCGTCGGACTGACTGTCCCTAGACATGGTGCGAGGTACCGTCGTCGGCGCCACCTTCAATCAGCAGGGCGGCGCTGGGACCTTGTAATCCCAGAGCCGTGGCCAGACCGATCGGGGCGCGGCTCTGGGGTAGCTTCCGGGTCTCGGCGCTCAAACCGCCGAGGGTTACCGCTTTTTCCGGTTGCGAGAAGCCGGCGATCCCTGGCAGGGTGCGGTGGGCCAACGAAGTGACCAGAGTGGCGACTTGCAGGGCGCCGCCGGCCCCCATCGGTTCGCCGAGCATCGATTTGATGGCGGTGATCGGCACTGCGTCGGTTCGATTGGCTAAGGCGTCGGCAAGGGCCGTGGCCTCCACCGCGTCTCCGCGTACGGCCCCGTTGGCCGAGGCGCTGACGGCGGATATCTCGTCCACGGTGCATTGCGCTCGGGCGAGTGCCTGCCCCACGGCGCGGCTCAAACTGGCGCTGGTGGCGGCGGTGTCGGTGGCCAGAGAGGTGTCAAAGGTGGTGGCGTGGCCCCGCACCGTGGCTAGGATCCGAGCTCCGCGCTGGCGAGCCGCCTCTTCCTCTTCCAAGACCAGGAAGGCGGCGCCCTCGGCGGGAGCAAAGCCGTTGCGCCGGCCGTCGAAGGGGATGGGGTGTGGTGGCTGCCGTGAGGCCGAGCCCGCGTTTCCGGTGCCTCCACAGACCAGCCCGCCCCGGTGGTACCCGACGTAGGACTCGTAACACATCTCATCCGCTCCGCCCGCCAGCAGGATCTTGGCGCGACCGCTGCTGATCAGGTCGGCGGCATAACCCAGCGCTTGCAGTCCTGCCGCGGGACCACCGGCAATGGTGGTGTTGACCCCCGGCAGCCGATGCCAGATGGCGGTCTGGCCCGCCGCCGCGTTGATCACGCTGTTGGCGAAGTCGAGTGGCTTGGCGTACATCGGTCCTGCTGTTAAGGCTCGGCAGTCGAATTGCGAAATGGTGTGAACACTTCCGAAGAGTGTACCTAGAACCAGGCCGATTGTGTGATCGGCGCGCGCTTCCTCGCTCCATCCGGCGTCAAGGAGTGCGTTGTGAGCGGCAGCCGCGGCCAAACGACCGGTGCGGTCCAGCGGACGCAGGTTCTTGCTTCCAAGGTAGTCGGCGGGCTTGAAATCGCGAATCTCGCCCCCCTGTCGGTAGGGCAGCAACTCGGTGTCGAAGTTTTCGATGGTGGCAACACCGCTACGACCGTCGCACAGAGCGGCGAAGAGTTCTTCGGGATCATCCCCCAATGGAGTGACCAGGCCAATGCCGGTGATCACCACCCGTTTCGCGATTCGTTGAGTGGCTTGTGATGGCTTCATGGGTGGCACTTTCTGAAGATCACGGAGGCGTTGTTTCCACCGAAGGCGTAAGCGTTATTCATCGCCACCTCGACCGGCATCTCCCGCGCCTCGTTGGCGATGCAATCGAGATCGCAATCCGGGTCGGGTTGGCGAAAGTTCATCGTGGGCGGCACGCGATTCTCAGCCACCGCCAGGGCGCAGACGGCGGCTTCGATCGCCGATGCGGCACCCATGGTGTGGCCGATCATCGACTTGATCGAGCTGGTCGGCGTGCGCTTGGACCGGGTACCGAAGAGGCGGCGAAAGGCCTTGGATTCGAGGCGGTCGTTGGTCGGTGTTCCCGTACCGTGAGCGCTGATGTAGCTCACCGCGTCCGGGTGCAAGCCACTTTCGTTGAGCGCCGCCGTCATCGCTCGTAGCGCGCCTTCGCCTTCCGGGTGGGCGGCGGTCATGTGATGGGCGTCACAAGTCAGTCCATAGCCGGCCACTTCGGCATAGATGGTGGCATTGCGAGCGAGAGCCCGTTCCAGGGTCTCGAGGACGAGGATCGCCGCCCCTTCGCCAGGGATCATCCCCTTGCGATCGCGGTCGAACGGTTGGCAGAGCTCTGGCGCAATGGCTCCGAGGCGTGCGAAGCCGGTATAGGTGATACGCGAAAAGGAATCCGCGCCGCCGGCCAGCATGACCTCGGCGCGATCCCAGCGCAGAGCGTCGCTGGCGTGGGCGATGGCGTAGTTGCCGGCGGCACAGGCGGTCGGGATCATCGTATTGACCCCGGCGAAGCCGACTTCCGCCGCCACATGCGCGGCGATCATGTGGCAGGGATAGAGGCGGATGAATTCGTCCCCCACGCGATCGAGCTGATCGGCGACGAGGCGATCATCGAATCGCTCGACCTCGAGGGGCTCGCCGGAGGTCGTGCCGAGGGCTACTCCCGCCCGGTTGGGGTCGAGGCTGGCCGGGTCGATGCGGGCGTCGTCGAGGGCTAGCCGGGCGGCGGCCGCCGCCAATTGCGAGGCGCGGCCTAGGGTGGTCGGATCGAGGTTCCGTAAGTGATCGGCGGCAGCGAAGTCATGGACTTCGGCGCCGAGGTGAACGTTGAACTTCTCAGTGCTGAACGACTGGACCGGGCTGATCCCATCGGCACCAGCCAGCAAGCGCTCCCAAGTCTGGCGGCGGCCCGTCGCTACCGGGGTCACCAGACCTAAGCCGGTGACGACAATACGGGGCTGGGCAACCACCTCAGCTCGCCTTGACTTGCGGCTCCTGCCGGCTGAGGTAGCTCTCGACCAAGGCGACTGAATCGTTCAAGGTGCGCAGTTGGGAGAGTTCTTCCTCGGGGATCTCAAGCTTGAATTCGTAAGCGACATCGACGCCGATCTCGAGCATCGAGAGCGAGTCGAGATCAAGGTCGTCCACAAACGAGGCCGAGTCTCGGATCTCGCCGGTCTCGATGCTGGTGATGTTAGAGATGATCTCTTTGATCTTGCTACGAATCGTGACTGTTTCCATGGTCAGACTCCTCCGGTGCGCGGCCCGAACAGGGCTAGCATCGTTAAAATAATGGAATATCAAATCTTACCAGGGCGAGTGGAAGTGTACGCGTTCCATTAGAAAGGAACCCCTCGGAATAGCCTAGAAAACAAGGCTTATCGTCCGTAAAATCCGTGTTCTTTGGGTCGTTCTCTGAACTCTTGGGTAGGTCGAATTGTACCAGTTTTCTCTGGTTTCCATGTTCGATTGTGTGGTGGTCGATGGGGTGGGTGAAGTGCTCCCTGTTCTCTCCATATTGACCTTGGTCGTGGAGCAAGGGAAGAACGTTACAGTTGGCCCAATCCTGGCGCGCGGCGCGGTCTCTGGCGCGCGATCTTCCTGCCGGCTACTACCTACTAGCCGCCGATGTAGGACATCTCGATCCGTGGCTGCCGCGTGGTCTGGGCGGAGCGCAGCTCGGAGTAGCGGTCGTCGCGGGTGCCCCACAGGCGGGTCAGTTGTTGGCGCAGCTCCTCGTCGCTGTCTCCGGCGCGCAAGGGGGCGCGCAGGTCGTGGCCGGCGCTGGCGAAGAGGCAGGTGAAGAGTTTGCCTTCGGGGGAGAGGCGGGCCCGGGTGCAACCGCCGCAAAAGGGCTGGGTGACCGACGAGATCACCCCGATCTCGCCACCGCCGTCGCGGTAACGCCACCGCCGCGCCACCTCGCCCGGGTAGTTGGCCCTCAGGGGTTCAAGCGGTAGGGCGCGGTCGATGCATTCGACGATCTCGCTGGCCGGCACCACGTCGTCCAGCCGCCAGCCGTTGGTGGTGCCGACATCCATGAACTCGATGAAGCGCACGATTACTCCGCTGCCGTGGAAGTGGCGGGCGAGGTCGACCAGAGTGTGGTCGTTGACCCCCCGCTGGACGACGGCGTTGACCTTGAGCGGCGTCAGGCCGGCGGCGAGGGCGGCATCGATGCCGGTGAGGATCTCTTCGACTCCGACCCCGACGTCGTTCATCCGGCGAAAGACCCCATCGTCGAGGGAGTCGAGGCTGACGGTAACCCGATGAAGGCCGGCGGCCGCGAGGTGGGTGGCGAACTTCGGAAGCAGGAGGCCGTTGGTGGTCAGGGTGAGATCGCGAACGCCGGGCAGCTTGGCGAGCAGACGGATCAGGTCCGAGAGGTCGCGGCGCAGGAGGGGCTCACCGCCGGTGAGGCGCACCTTCTCGACCCCGAGGCCGACAAAGATTCTTGCCAGGCGGGCGATTTCCTCGTACGTGAGGAGCTGCTGGCGCTGGATGAACTCGAAGGCGGGGCCGAAGAGTTCCTTCGGCATGCAGTAGGGGCAGCGGAAGTTGCAACGATCGGTGACCGAGATCCGCAAGTCGTGCAGCCGGCGGCCCATCTTGTCCTTGGGAGCCATGGGGAGAGTCTAACAGCCCGTGGTGAAACTCATCCTGGTTCCGAACGGGTCTTTGACCGCGACTCTGCGTTGGAAAATCCTCAACGAACCTAGGGTTCGCCTGCGGTTTTCCGCCTTGATTCGCCGCCAAATCCCTCGTTCTCACCGACGGATGACTTTCACCACGGACTGCTAATGCCTAGGCATGGCCGAGTAGGCCGCCGCCACGCGAGTCCACACGCTAGGCGTTAGTGTTGCTTCTCCACTCCGAACAACTTGCCGGCCGCGAAGGTCATGATGACGCCGGCGAAGGAGAGTAGGGCGCCCATCTTGGCGGCGTCCTGAATCGCGCCAGGGCCAAATGCGACGCTGGCCACGAAGAGCGACACGGTGAAGCCAATGCCGGCGGCGCAGCCAAGCACCACCAGATCCCTGGCTTTCATCCCGTCGGGTAGCTTGAAACCAAGCCCTTTGACCGCGATCATGCCAAAGAGCCAGATTCCGATCGGCTTGCCGAGCAAGAGGGCGATCAGAATCAGATAGGTCGGAGTGCTGATCGCTCCGACCACTACCCCAGCGTTGAGCAGGCCGAAGGCGCCGAGAATCAGCTCGACCGGGTTCTTCCACCAGTGCTCGAAGCGGTTGAGAGTGTCGGTCTTCATCATCTCCTTCCAGTCGAAGAGACCGGCGTCGACATGGGCGTGCGGCATGGTGGGGATGATCGGCAGCAGCCCCAACGCCGGATGGATCCCCGACTTGGCGAAGCCGAGCCAGGAGAGACCACCGGCCAGCAGGAGGTAGGGCCAGAAGCTGTGCACGCCCTTGCGCCGCATGGCCAACCCGATCAAGACACCCAGCGCGCTGAGCAAGAGCCAGCCGAGCTGGAGCTCTTCTTGCGGATAGAAGATCGCCAGCACCACCAGACCGATGGCGTCGTCGGCGATGGCCAGCAAGAGGAGGAAGGGGATGGCCGGGTGACGGGCGCCGAAGACCAGGCGGGCCACCATGTAGGAGAAGGCGATGTCGGTGGCCACCGGAATGGCCCAGCCCTGGCTCAGCTCGGCGAATTGGCCGACCATCTTGGCGCCGACCAGAAAGATGCCGGCGGGCACGAATGCGCCGCCCAGGGTGGCGATCAGCGGCGAGGCGGCTTTGCGCGGATTGGAGAGGGAGCCGCCGGGCAGGGTCGCTTCCCAAACCTCCTTGCCGGCGATGGCGAAGAAGAGAGCCATGAGGAGATCGTTGACCAGATAGTGCAGGGTAATGACCCGATGGCCGTCGTGCAGGGTGCCGAGAAAGTTATTCTCGAACAACGGTAAGTGCACCAGATGGTCGTAGCTCTCGTGGTCGAGGTTCGCCCAAATCAGCGCCACGACCGCGCCGATGATGAGAACCAGTGAGTTCTCCAGCAGGAATTTGATCGGACCCCTCTTGCCTTTTTTCTCCACGCCCAGCACCTCCACGCAGTTGGATAGTCAGCGGATCTGAAACCGCATTCTATGCCACGGTTTCGATCTGTCCAGTGTGGCTCGCCAGCCGGCCCGGATGGGCGAGAACGGTCGGCTACTGGGGCAGCTCCACCGAGGCCATTTCGGGGGTGGTGTGCACCTCCGCCTTGGTCTATTCGGGCAGGACGATGACCACGTCGTCGGGGTGCGCCATCCACAGCTCCTCGCGCGCCAAGCGCTCGATCGCCGCCGAGTCGTTCTGGAGCAGATCGACTCGGTGCTGCAACGCTTGGATACTGGCGCCAGTGCGCTCGAGTTGTTGCACCAGGCTCTCTTCCTGGTGGCGGGAGGTCTCGAGATCCCGCCAACTGCGCAAACCAGCCACCCCGAGGAGGAGCAACAGAATGCCGACCGCCGCCGCCAAGACGACGCGAAAAGGTCTGGGGTCGGCAACTGAACTGGCTTGCATGGGTCCTCTTCAGCTCTTCCGAATTTGGGCCAGGGCCCCACGGGAAAAGGCGCTCGCGCCAGCGAACCGGGCAGCTCCTTCGAGTTCCTCTTCGATGCGTAGCAAGCGGTTGTACTTGGTCGCGCGGTCGCTGCGGCTGGGAGCGCCGGTCTTGATCTGGCCGGCGCGAGTCGCCACCGCAAGGTCCGCGATCGTGGTGTCCGAGGTTTCTCCCGAGCGGTGACTGATGACGTTGGCGTAGCCGTTTCGCTTGGCGAGCTCCACCGCTTCGAGGGTTTCCGACACGGTGCCGATCTGGTTCAACTTGACCAGCAGAGCGTTGGCGACTTCCTCATCGATTCCGCGGGCGAGGATCTTAGGGTTGGTGACGAAAAGGTCGTCGCCAACCAGCTGCGTCTTTCCTCCGAGCGTCTGGGTCAGTCGGGACCACCCCGACCAGTCCGACTCGTCGAGCCCGTCTTCGATCGAGATCAGGGGATAGCTCTCGACCCACTCGCTGTAGAGAGAAATAAGGTCATCGGCGGACATATCCGTGCGCCCCTCGCCGGCGAGTGCGTAGCGATGCTCGCGACCTTCGCCCTTGTCCTCGACCAGCTCGCTGGCGGCTACGTCGAGAGCGAGCGCGACCTGCTCACCGGGACGATAGCCGGCGCCTTCGATTCCCGCCATGAGAAGGTCGAGGGCCTCGCGGTTGTTCGCCAAGTTGGGTGCGAATCCCCCTTCGTCGCCGACCCCGGTGGCCAGCCCCTTCTCTTTGAGGACCTTCTTCAACTGGTGGTAGATCTCAACTCCAGCGCGCAGCGCTTCGGCGAAGCAGTCGAAACCGAACGGAACCACCATGAACTCCTGAATGTCGACCGAGTTGTCAGCGTGCGCGCCACCGTTGAGCACGTTGAGCTGGGGCACCGGCAGGACGGTTGCCCCAGGGCCACCGAGGAAGCGATAGAGCGGGAGGTCAGCGGCTATCGCCGCCGCCTTGGCGACGGCCATGGAGACGCCCAGGATCGCGTTGGCGCCGAGCTTCGCCTTGTTTGGAGTTCCGTCTAGCTCGATCAGAGCTTGGTCGAGTCGCCGCTGTTTGCGAGCGTCGAACCCGGAGAGCCTCTCGTTGATCTCGTTGCACACGTGGCCGACGGCCTTTTGAACCCCCTTGCCGCCATAGCGCTCGCCACCGTCGCGCAACTCGATCGCCTCGCGTTCGCCGGTCGAGGCTCCCGACGGTACCGCGGCCCGGCCGATCGCTCCGCCACTCAGGAAACAATCGACCTCTAGCGTCGGGTTGCCGCGCGAGTCCAAGATCTCGCGGGCGTGGATAGTGTCGATGAGGAACATGGGCCTCCTTGAGCTCTCGTTCTTAATGCGGGCGAACCATCACCCCCGCACCGGCAAGAGTACCGGCAAAGTCATGTCTGCTCAAGACTTACGCTTCAGTACCACCCTCCCCGTAGGCCTCCTGGCTGAGCGAAGACAAGGCGCGGACTCGCGGCTGGTGCTTGACAAATGATGCCGAAGATACGAGGGTCGGCGCCATGGGCTTTTTCGATGGCAAGCAGAAGAACTCCACGCCGAGCGACGCAGCCGCTAAGTTGCACATCGGCTCGGGGGACAAACGGCTCGAGGGCTGGGTCAACATCGACCTCTTGCCGTTGCCCGGGGTCGACGCGGTCGCCGATGTAACTCAAGGTTTGGACTACCGCGACTGCGAGGTGGTCTTCGCCGAGCACTTTCTAGAACACCTGGCGGTGGACGACGCTCTCAACTTCTTGCTCGAGTGCCACCGAGTGCTGGCGCCCGGCGGGTGGCTGCGCCTGTCGACACCCAACCTCGACTGGGTGTGGGATACCCACTACCGAGTGGAGGCTCCAGCGGAAGAGAAGCGGTTGATGGCCATGCGCTTGAACCGAGCTTTCCACGCTTGGGGGCACCAGTTTCTGTGGAATCGCCAAATTCTCGGCGAAGCGCTAGAGGCCTGCGGCTTCGACGAAGTTCGCTGGTGCACCTACGGCGAGAGTGAACTGCCGGTGTTGCAAGGGCTCGAACGCCACGAGACCTACGGCGACGATCCGAGGTTGACCCACGTGCTGATCGTCGAAGGTCGAAAGAGCACCGCGGGCTCGCAGCGACTCCAGAAGTTGCGCGCCCGCTTGGCCGAAGAGTTCTTGAACCATCTCGACGGGTAGGGATCGAGCCATGTGGCGCATGGATCGAGTGACCGCTGGAGGGACCCTCGCCGCGCTCTTTGTGCTAGCGGCCGTGGTCGGTTGTGAGCGCCCGGCGGGCGAAGAGCCGGAGCCCGTCACCGCCCAGCCGCTCAACGTGGTCCTGGTGATGGTCGACACGCTGCGGGCCGATCACCTGAGTGGCTACGGGTATCACCGCAAGACCAGCCCTAGCCTCGACGAGTTCGCTGCCGGGGCGATCCTCTTCGAAGACAATCGCAGCCAGGCGACCTGCACCTTTCCCTCCGTCAACTCGCTGCTGACCTCGCGCTATCCAAGTCAGTTTCTAGGGCAACCAGGCGGAACGATGGGCATTGTGCCGGCCATCGTGTCGCTGCCTGAGATCCTGAAAGAGCGGGGGTACAGCACTCTAGCCCTGTCGGCGAGCCCGATCGTGCGCAAGAGCCCCTCTCGGTTCAACCCGCACGGCGGTTTCGATCGCGGCTACGACTTCTTTGGCGAAGGCTGCGCCTGGAAGTCGGCCGACTGCATCCACGACCGCCTCAAAGACCAGCTACGCAACCTCGAACAGCCCTTCTTCACCTATCTCCACTTCATGGATCCTCACGGCCCGTACCAACCACCGGCCGGCCATCGGCGCCGTTTCGCCAAAGAGTTCAAAGGGCCCGAGTTCGTCCTCGCTGGCGATCCCACCCCGATCGCTGACGCGATTTACGGTACCGGACCGGTCCTGCGTTGGCGCGACAGTGACATGGATCACCTGCTCGATCTGTACGACGAGGAGATCGCCTACTTCGACGCTCTCTTCCCTCGCTTGACCGCGGCTCTGGAAGAAGTGGGGGCGCTGGCCAACACGGTGATCGTGGTGGTGAGCGACCACGGCGAAGAATTCTTCGAGCACGGCCACGTGCGCCACTGCCGCCCACCCTTTGACACTCTGGCGCGGACGCCGTTCATCCTCCGTCTGCCCGGTGGCCCGGCCGGATTGCGGGTGCGTGGAGCGGTACAGAACTTGGATCTGGTTCCCACCCTGCTCGATTACCTGGGAATCGACTACGCCCACTACAAGTTCGACGGCGTCAGTTTGCGCCAGCGCATCGAAGCGGCTGCCCACGGCCGCTCCTCCCCCTCCGCGGCGGATGAACCGCCGTTGGCGTTCACTAGCCAATACGAGTGGCGTAGCGTCTTCGATGGTCGTTTCAAGCTGCTCTTCCACCAGCGACGTGGGGTGTTCCAGCTCTTCGATGTGGTCGAGGACCCCGGGGAGAAGGAAGAGCTGAGTCGCCAACGCCCCGATGAACTCAGCCGCCTGCGCCGTGCCTTGGTGCAATGGCTGATCAAAACCGAAGGCGGAGTCGCCAACCCGGAGGCCCTCGCCCGTGGCGATGAGTCCGAACGCCAGCTCAGGGCGCTGGGCTACATTCAGTAAACAGGACTCCATCTGAAATTTACGATTGACAGGCGCCTTTCGATTTGGCATTATCCGCGCTCTTGAGGCGGCACCACGTTGAATGACGAGTGACGCTCAAAATGGCGCGGGGTGGAGCAGTCTGGTAGCTCGTTGGGCTCATAACCCAAAGGTCGCAGGTTCAAATCCTGCCCCCGCAACCAACGCCGATTCAAAGCCGCGATCTCTGGCATGCCAGGTCGCGGCTTTTTTCGTGGGCTCGCCGGTGGCGTCTACTGTGCGGCGGCCGCTTCGGCCTTGGGTGGCAGCGGCTCGGGCCGCGGTTGAACGCGGAAAGTGTAGAGGAAGACGGCCAGCATCAACCCTCCGGTGATGAAAAACGGGGCGGTGGTAGAGAACTCGAAGACCGCGGTCGCCCAGATCGGGCCGGCGAGCCGCGACAGGCCACCGAAAGCCTGCTGGACGCCCAGGGTCTGGCCGGTCTCCTGCTTCTTGGCGTACTTCGACACCATCGAAGTGGTGGTCGGGAAGAGCAGCGAAGTGCCGATGGGGATGAAGAGGGCGACCAGGTAGAGGGCCAGGAGACTCTCGGCCAGAGGAATAGTCAAGAGTCCCAGGGCCACGAACAAGGCTCCGAGGCGCAGCGTGCGGACCTCGCCGAAGCGACGGACGATCAAGCCGAGAAGCGCCGCTCGCATCACGAAGGCCATCCCGGCGATGTAGAAGTAGACGTTACCGATCGTTTGCTCGGTAAGGCCGAAGGTGTGCTTCAGGTAGAGCACCAAGATACCGTTGAGCGACATGAAGGCGAGCATGGCCAGGGCGTAGATCGTCATCAGGGTGGAGATCTGCGCCTTGGGCGTGGCCACGATGCGCAGGAGAGCTTGGAAGAGGAGGGTGGGCTCGGCCTGATTGGCGTCGCGTTCTCGATCGCTGGCTGAACGGCTCTCGGGGAGCCACTTCCAGGCAAAGGCCAAGTTCAGCAGGCAAAAAGCGGCGGCAAGGAAACCGGGAGCCGAGGGGCCGAGGCCGAAGGCCAGCGAGCCGAGTTTGGGCCCGACCATGACCCCCGCCGAGGCGGCCGCGGTCACCCAGGCTAGCCCTTGGGCGCGATTCTCAGGGGTGGAGGAGTCGCTGACGTAGGCTTGCACCACGCCGATCGTACCGCCGCCGAAACCCTGCACGAAGCGGGTGACGAAGAGCATCCACAGAGAATTCGCCAGGCCGAACAACAAGAATGCCACGGCGGAGGCGAGCAAACCGCTGAGGATGGCCGGTCGTCGGCCGTAGCGATCAGAGAAACGGCCCCAGAGCGGGGCCGAAGCCAGCTGGGCGAGGGCAAAGATGGCGATCAGCAGCCCCACCGTGCTGGCTGAGGCGCCGAACCGTTCGGCGTAGAAGGGCAACTGGGTGAGCACCATCGAGAAGCCGATCATGTCGATCAGCACGGTGGCCATCAAAATGGATAGCCGGCGCAGAGAGTCTCGCCGGGTCACGCGGTTCCTTCCTTGCCCCAGAGGGTAAAGGCGAGGGTGCTGGCCACCATCAAAACCACCCCGTAGACGGCGGCGATGCCGATCTCCTGGAGGCGTAGCTGCGAGAGAATCTCGATGGAGATCGGCCGGGTGTTGTAGGTGTACAGCACGATCGAGGCGACCAGATCACCCAAGGCGGTGATGAAGGCGAGGCTGGCACCGGCGGCGAGGGCGGGGCGGATGAGCGGTAAGACCACGCGACGCAAAGTACGCATACTGCCCGCGCCGAGCGAGGCCGCGGCCTCCTCCAGCGCGGGGTCGAGCTGGCGCAGGCCGGCCAGGGCCGAGCGGCCGGTCACCGGTAGGCTACGCACTAGATAGGCCAAGGGCAGAATCCACAAGGTCCCAACCAGGACGAAGCGGCCGAACCACGGCGCCGCGACGCTGAAGGTGGCGGCCAAGGCGATGGCGAAAACGGTGCCGGGGATCGCCCAAGGTAGACCGATCAACCCTTCAAGAACGGCCCCCAAGCCCCGTCGGCCGAGGCGGCGTTGGCGCAGTGAGCCGCGGGCGGCGGCGAAGCCCAGCGCCAGGGCGCCGAGGGTTGCCACGGTCGCCATCCACAGCGAGCTCGCGACGGGACGTAGTTTTTCCAGTGAGGAGAAAAAGGCCTTGTAGTTGACCCACGAGAGTTCTGGGGGCAGCAACTCGATGGTCCAGGTGTGCGGGGGTACCAGTGAGATCAAGACTAGCGTTGCGTGCGGCAAGAGAAGCAGCAAGGTGAAGCCGATGGCGGCGGTACTGGTCAATCCGCGCGCCAGCCGTCCGCGGATCGGCGGTGGTTTCGGTGCCAGGCCGCGCACCGTGCCGGTCAGCTCTTGCCCGGGGTCGAGCAGGCGCAGTAGGGCGAGACCGAGCAGCGCTAGCGCCGCCAGGGCCACCGTCTCCACCCGCGCCGCCTCCAGATTGCCGTTGAGCTTGGAGGCGACGATCTGGGTGGTCATCACCCGAAAGCTACCGCCGAAGATGTAGGGCGCCGAGAAGGAGCCGATCGAGGTCATGAAGGTGAGCAGTGCGGCGCCGGTGAGCGCGGGTCGCAGCATCGGGAGGGTCACCCTCAACAGCGTTCGTCGTCGCCCCGCGCCGAGCGCGGCGGCGGCCTCGGCCAGGGCCGGGTCGAGGCGGGAGAGGGCCGAGCGCACGAAGAGGTAGAAATAGACGTACATCGAGTAGGTGTGCACCAACAGGATTGCGCCTGGCCCGGCGAGCCGCCACGGTGGTTCCTCAAGCCGTAGGAGGCCCTGCACGCAGCGCGAGATGAAACCACTTTCCCCAAACAGAAACAAGAAAGCGATCACCCCCACCAAGGGTGGCAGCGCCACCGGCAGGGCGAGCAGCGCCCCGGCAAGCCGTCGGCCGGGAAAGTCAGACCGCTCGAAAACAAAGGCGAGCGGCACTCCGACGACGGCGGCCAGCAGGGTCGAGGCGAGCGCGATCCACAAACTGCGCCACAGCGCCAGCCACTCATCGCCGCGCGCGGCGAAGCGAGAGAAGGGCTCTAGGCTCAAGCCAGCCAAGCCTCCCGAGAGACCCAAGGCATCGAACAGGGTGATGAGGAGCGGATATCCGATCAACCAGCTGAGCAGCCCAGCCAGCAGCAGGCTGGGCCAGAGGGCGGTTCGGCGGGTCAAGGATCGGCTCCCTCTGGCAGCAACGGGAAGAGTGAAGGTCGTAGCCCTCCCTCGCGGTAGCCGACCCAGACCGTTTGATCGGGTTGGGCGGCGCGAGTGCTGGCCAGCACCTCGATCTGGACACCAGCCTGCTCTGGGACCTGCTCCCGCCTTGCGGCGTCTGGGTCCATTCCGATCCGTAAGTCGATGCCGTAGTAGGTCAGCGGTCCCGCGAAACGGCGTTCGCGAACCACGCCCCTGATCGCTGATTCCTGGTGCGTGGTCGCCAGGGTCAGAGACTCGGGCCGGAGCATCAGCTGAACGCGGTCGCCCTCTTGCAAAGCGCTGTCGGGATCGTGGGTCCACCCCGGCCAGCTCACCTTGGGGTCCCCGGATTGCCCCGTGCCAGCCAGCATGACCGCGCACTCTCCACTCTCATCATCGCGGCTCAGCACCAACCCTTCCAACACTGAGGCGCGGCCGACAAAACCGGCGACGAACGGGGTGGCCGGATTCTCGTAGAGTTCCTCAGGCGATCCGACCTGCTGCAAGCGGCCGCGATGGAGGACGCCCACTCGGTCGCCGAGATCGAAAGCCTCTTCCTGCTCGTGAGTGACCAGGACGGTGGTGATACCCACGCCTTTGATCGCCTGGCGCAACTCGCGCCGGGTGCGCTCGCGCAGGTCGGGGTCGAGGTTGGAGAGCGGCTCGTCGAGCAGCAGCACTCTGGGCTCCGGCGCCAATGCGCGGGCCAGCGCCACGCGTTGCTGTTGTCCACCCGAGAGTTGGGTGACCGGACGGGTTTGAAAGCCGGTCAAGTCAACTCGTGCCAGGGCCGCCGCCACCCGCTCGGCGATCTCTTCTTTGGCCCTGCCAGCGAGGCCAAAGGCGACATTCTCGGCCACGCTCATGTGCGGGAAGAGGGCGTAGTGCTGAAAGACCATGCCGAAGCGGCGCTTGGCTGGGGGCAGAAATTCCACCCGCTCGTCGCCGATGCGGATCTCACCGCCGTCCGGCCTCTCGAAACCGGCCAGCAGCCGCAGAGCCGTGGTCTTGCCGCTGCCGCTAGGGCCTAGCAAGGCAAAAATCTCGCCGCGCTCGACGGTGAGCGAGAACTCGCGCAGAACCCGCTGGGCACCGAAACTCTTGTCGAGCCGATCGAGGACCAGGAAGGGCGACGAGGGTTCAGCCGGTGGGCTCACTCAGCCCCTCGTCCGCGCACCGTGCGGTCCCAAGTTTCCATCCAGCCGCCGCCGCGCTCGGCGATCAGTGCCCAATCGGTCGCCGCCGGTACCATCTCAGCCAGCACTTGGCTGGCCCACTCGGGGAGCTCCTCAGCCGGCAGGTCGTCGCGGGCAGGGAGGCGATAGGCTTTGCGCGCCGCCAGCTCTTGCACCTCGGCGCTGCCCACCCAATCGATGAAAGCGCGTGCCGCTTGCGGGTGGTTGGCGCCGGCCACGAGACCGATCGAGTCGTTGATCACCGGTGTGCCGGAGCTTGGGAAGGTGAAGTCGAGGGGGCGGCCACGGTGGCGCTGCCACAGCATGTCGGTCAACTCCCAGATGGTCACCTCGCCCTCCTGGCGGGTCAGCTTCTCGATCATCAACGCCGGGTTGAGGATGTATTCCTTGGTCTGCGCGTCGAGCCGGCGCAGCCACTGCCAGCCGCGTTCCTCGCTGCCGGTCTCGGCCACGGAACTGGCCAAGACCATGCCGAAGAGGGTGCGCAGGGTGCCGCTGGCCAGCGGGTCGCGCATCAAGACCTCGCCTTGGAAGCGCTCGCTCAGCAGATCGTCCCAGTCCCGAGGAATGGCCTCGCCGGTGACCGTGGCGCTGTTGTAGGCGAGGACGGGAGCGGTGCGATAGAGGCCAAAAAAGAGATCGTTGGGCCCCCGGCTGGCCTCGGGAATCGCCGAGGCCCAGGGTGGCCGGTAGCCCTCGAGGAGACCCTCGTCGGCCCCACGCAGAAAAATCGTGTCCGGCCCGCCGTACCAGACATCGGCCTGTGGGTTGGCGGCCTCGGTGCGGATCCGGTCGTAGACATCCTGCGACCCCATGTCGAGCCATCGCACATCGATCTGAGGGTGCGCCGCCTCGAACTCCCTCTCCATCAAGCGGAGCAAGTCGGGGCCGTGCGGCGAATAGAGCACCAAGGGCGTGCGCCCGTCGTCGGCGCAGCCCTGGGTCCAAAGTCCCGCCGCCAGCCCCGCGAGCAGGGCCAACAGAACGGGGAAACTGTGACGGAAAGATCATCGGCAAGGTAACTCCTCGGGTGGCCGAGATGGTGGAATCGAAGGGCGAGTTTACGCTATCGCCTGGTGGCGAGACGCCGCTAGGGCGAGAATCATCCGTGGCTTCTTCCGTCAACTCCCGCTCGAACCCGAGTTCTACTCAGTGATCGCCGCTTAGAGGTCCTGCTCCGGCCGAGAGGGAGTCGCCGAGTCTCGCGCCAGCGCGGATGACGGTCGCCCCCCTCGCAAGTTTGCGAACTCGAGCTGCTGAGGCTTCGCAGGGTTGCAAGAGGCTTTCGCCCGAGGTCGCGCGTGGCTTCTCCGTTGCTCCAGTAAGTGCTTAGGTTTCAGTGACTTACCTCGGGCCGGAAGATCTTCGATTGCCTGGAACGCAGCTTGCTTTCTGTGTCGGTGGAAGAGATAGGGCAAAGCAATGAAGAGCCGAGGATTGATCGATGGATTCACATGCGGGAGGGTCGCGCGAAGTAGAAGGGCACAGTCAACTCAACGTTATACCGCCAGCCTGGCGGCCACTCGGAACGACCGGTTGCTCAAGAGTTCGCGAGAAGACGGCGCCAAGAGTAGGGAAGGGAAGATCAAATACGGAACTCTTCCGATGCAAAGGAGTCTTAAATGTCAAAAACGAAGTGTTTAGGTTGGCGAGTCGTGCTAGTGGCCGGTGTCCTCCTTGCGGTTTCCGCGCAGGCGGCACGGGCGGTACCGGCCTTCGCTCGCAAGTACCAGACTAGCTGTCAAACATGCCATGTGGCCTACCCCAAGCTCAATACCTTCGGCCAGGCCTTTCGAGTGCTCGGGTACCGGATGCCCGGAGAGACAGAGGCCCAGGTCAAGCGGCCCGATGTCGCGCTTGGCGCGCCGGCCTACAAACGGGCCTGGCCCAAGGCTGTATGGCCCGGCGCCATTCCTTCGTCGGTTCCGATCTCCATCGCAAGCGAGTTTCTGGTGCAGAACAGCTCGAGACTCGAAGACGGTGAGATCGAGAAGGTGAAGAATGAATTCCTCTTTCCCTCCGAAGTGGCCTTGATACTGGCCGGTACGGCTGGCGAGAACATCTCGTACTTCGGCGAGATAGGCTTTTCGCGCGCGGTCGAGGGTGGGGTCATTGAGAACGAGGTGGAAGTGGAGCACTTCGATGTTCGCCTCGTTCGGCCAATCCGTGGATCGATCGCTTTCAACGTCAAGATTGGCGCCTTTCAGCCGGAGCTGGTCAGCACCTTCGACCATGCTCGGCGCTTGACCGTCGCCAACTACGACTCGATGTTCAGTGTCAATCCGATCGGGCTCGAAGGCGCCGAATCCGTGGGTGGCTCCGGTGACCATGGGGGCGGCGCTGGCCTTTCTCTACCGACCATTGCGACCGGCTTCGAGTTCTACGGTGTGATCCGGGGACGGTTGTTTTGGACAGCTGGGCTGGTCAATGGCCTGGGGCCGGGAGAAGAGACCTTCGACGGCAATAGCGGGAAGGATGTCTATGGCCGCCTCTCCTACAAGTGGGGTGGGTTGGCGGTGGACGGTTCGAACTCCGAGAGTTATGCCGGAAGCTCCAAGAACTGGCGAGAAAGATCCTTCTCCGTGGGCGCCTTTGGCTACAGCGGAGACGGTAGCGATTTGCTGGTGCCGATCGCCGGGGAAGATGGGCAAGAGGCCCACGCCAAACAGCTGCGAAGCAACGCGAGTGCCCGGCAGCGGTTGTTCCAGACAGACGGAGAGCTAGAGGGAAGCTTCATTGAAGATCGAGACTTCACCAGGATCGGGGTTGACTTCAATTGGTACTTCGACGATCTCAACCTCTTCGGTGCCTACTTTCGAGCGGAGGACGACCTGCGAGTCTTTGCCGCAAGCCCCGGGTTGGGGCGACGGGGCCAACTCCTGCCCGACTCGGGTGGAACCTTCAACTTCGACTCCTGGTTCCTCGAAGCGGACGCCGTGCTGCGTTTCCCATGGCTCCACGGGGCGCTACGCTATGAGGCGGTCGGTTTCGATAACGCGGACGACTGGGAGCGGGTGGTCTGCTCCGTTACTGGGTTGATCCGCGCCAATGTCAAGACCACCGTCGAGTACAACCTGGATCTCAATAACTCCGACAACCACTCCTACTGGCTCAACTTCGGAATCGCTTTCTAGATTGAGCCGAGAGCATCCATCATTCTTTCGCGGGGAATCATCATGAAGAAATCAGTAGCAATTCTTGTCTTTATAGCGCTGACGTCATCGGCTACCGTAGCGTCAGCTGGCAGCCTCAGCGGCAAGGTTACCGCTGTCGGAAAGCGTAGCAATGCCGACGCGGTTGTCTACGTGGACACCATTCCAGGCAAGAAGTTCGAGCCACCCAAGGAGCGCGCGCGTATGGACCAAATTGACATGGTCTTCACGCCCAGAGTTCTCCCCGTCGTAGTCGGTGCGACGGTCGAATTCAACAACAGCGACTCCGTGGCCCACAACGTCTTCACGGTCGATGATTGCGCGGACCTGTTCGATCTGGGCTCTTGGAGCGGTGGGGAGGCTCCAAGGAGCCAAACTTTCGATCAACCTTGCGCCGCGGTCATCTTGTGCAATGTCCATCCCGAGATGGAGGGCTTTGTCGTCGCGGTCCCAACGCCGTACTTCGCGGTGAGTGAGGCCACCGGCTCGTATACCATCGAAGGGCTACCGGACGGAAACTACACGATCAAGGTTTGGCATCCGACTCTGAAGCTCCTCACTCGGAAGGTGGAG
This sequence comes from Acidobacteriota bacterium, assembly GCA_003231035.1. Taxonomy (GTDB): domain Bacteria; phylum Acidobacteriota; class Thermoanaerobaculia; order Multivoradales; family SZUA-115; genus SZUA-115. Next base: position 3,817 of record QIHU01000122.1, on the reverse strand, counting down.
GTGAAGGGGGCTACCTCTGCCGACTTCACACTCAAGAAATAGGGACACCGTTATGCTTATCGATTCGACCCTTCGAGAGTCTGGGCTGCATGCTTTATTGCGCCGGCCTGTTACTAGAGCCGCTCTCGTGGCCTTTTGTGCCATGGCAAGCCTGGTGACTTCGCTGCCCGTGAGGGCGGACGCGAGTAATGGGCAGGTCCAGGAGTCTGAGCCGTCTTTTCGAGTTGAACCGGTCTCTGGCCCCAGCTTACTGACCAGGGTACGCACGGGGATTGCTAGCTCCTCTTTCGGTCGGCTCGGTTTGCAAGGCCGAGTGCCGGCGGAGATCGCCGCGCGATTCCCGAACGGCAGGCATGCAGCCGATGACCCCGGTTGGTGGATGGACGACGGCTTCGAACTCTCTGGCGCGGACCTCTATCGGTTGAATTGCCGCTCCTGCCATGGCGCGGTCGCGCAGGGGTTGGGTGAGGTAATCCCTTCTCTCTTTGACCCCATCAAGGCGTCCTCGCCGCGGTACGTGCAGGAGAGAATGGAGCGCCGTGGACGATCGATTTCCGATGAAGTGGCCGAGAAACTGGCGCGAGGCGCGGAGCTGGGGCTACGTCACCGACTACTAAAGGGCGGGCAAACCATGCCCCGTTTCGCTCACCTCGAGCAGCGGGAAGTCGACGCTTTGCTTGGCTTTCTCGAAGTTCTTTCCGGTGTTCCCGGTGAGCGGGCCACACTACGAGTCCGGCAGCCGGCGGAGCGCGTGGGGGAACACGTCGTCATGGCCACCTGCCTGATTTGTCACGACTCCACGCAAGGGCGCCGCCGGCCCGTGGCGGACCGTGACGTGCCGGCGTTGTCCAGTTTCACCGTGGACTACTCGATCGAAGAGTTCGTCCGCAAGGTGCGAACTGGCTCGCCCGAAGCAGGAAAGACCCGGGGTCGGATGCCGAAGTTTCCCTACTTGACCCGAGAAGAACTCATGGCCGCCTACCTCTACCTCGCGGCCTTTCCACCGACTGAGGACAGAAGGCAAGCAGCCGAAAACTAGCGACTCTTGGCGAACACTAATGAGATGAACTCGTGAAGGTCGCGCGCGAACTGGAGAGACAGCCATGCTGACCGAGAATTGGTTTTTCTTGCTAATCATTCTGTTGTGTATCGGGATCCATTTCTTTGGTCACGGTCACGGTCACGGTCACGGTCGGCACAGGGAAGATCGCGAACCTGAAACCGGAGGCAAGAACGGGGCAGAGGACGGTAACTCGCCCGATCGTTAGCGCACTTAGGAGGTGTTGGGATGTTGAATGTCAAAGTTTGGACCTGGACTCTGGGAGTCTGGGCAGCCGTTAGCTTCTTGGTTTGCGTTCTTTGGGGAATCGTGACTCCGGAGTCCCTTCATATGCACCGGATGCTCGAAGCACTATTGCCGGGATTCCGTTGGCTCAGCCTTGGAGTTGGTGGAGAGCTTCCTCTACGGAGCCTACGCTGGACTTCTATTCGTACCGATTCACAATTTTTTCCACCGCCGCTGGTGCGGCGATGGACACTAGAGGCCCGGCCGTCCGTTCATCGATTGCCACCAGCTCTAGCTCGACGTGCGCTACGCGGGCGGAACCCACTCCTTCCGTGGTGTTGTCGAGCCGGACCTAATCCTTACCGACGACACCTCGATGATTGCCGGCGGCAGGTTGACTTGGCGTCAAATTATTGTCATAGTGCGATGTGTGTACGAGGGCAATTCAAACTGGACAAGATGTCAAGTGCTCTCGTTTGACCGTGGGAAGCGTCAAGAATTCCTGCCGTGCACCGGCGGAACCAACTCCGTTAGATCGACACTGCCGCGGAAGTTGACGGTCTACCGGCCAGCAACTAGGAGTACTTCAATGAAACAGAAACTTATTCTGATTTGCGCTTTGTCGCTGCTACTCGCAGCCTGGATGGCTGTTCCGAGCGCCGCTCAAACCTCGCCCGGCGAGGTGATCTTTGAACTCGATCCGACTAACTTGGCGGAAGCGTTCGCCAATCCCGACCCGCAAACCGCTGCCCCCGCGTTGCGCTGCACACGGGTTCACTGGTTGTGGCCAAACTTCTGCAAGAAGAGCCACGTCACCTTCATCATGGGGCCACTGGCGCGTTGCTCGATCATCTGGATCGACTGGGTGCCGTACCACATTCGTTGGGTTTTCAGGATCTTCAAATGGGACGTGATCATCATGCGTCCGCTGTTCAATTTCGCTGGTGGGGGAAATCCGATCGGCCAGAGGTGGGAGGAAGTCTCGCCCAACCTAGGCCGCACTGTCGAAGTTACAGGATGGTCGGATAACGACGGCGACGGAGTGGTGAGCGTCGGTGATGGCCTCGAATTCGACGATGGAACTTCGACTACCCTCGAAGGAACCGGCACCGGATTCTCGGCAGTGCCGCAAGAAGACGATATCGATCCCGATGTCATCTCGCCGGACCAGTAAGCTAGGTCACCCCCTGGCCGACTGAGGTATCAGTTGGCGACGTCGCCGCGGAGGCGTCGCCAACGCGATCCGCTCTCAGGTCTTCGCGTTCCGCTCAGTGGTCCTTGCGTGCACCCCTCGACTTGGGCTTCACTGATCCTGGTGGTGGGAAGACCGGTAGATCTAGCTGGCGCCATTCGGGATACCCGTCATGGAACCAGAGCAGGTCGCGGTAGCCTGCCCGCGCCACGAAGCTGGCGGCGTTGCGGCTGCGAACGCAGTCGCGCCCGTAGCAGTAAAAGATCAGGGGCAGATCGAAACCGGTGCGGGGGCCTCGATGGGCCGCGACCGCTTTGGCCAGCTCCTTGCCTCCTTGAGCGAAGGCGAGTTCGGAAAGACAGATCGCACCCGGCAAGTGGTTCATCGCGAAGTCCCAGTCTTCGCGCAAGTCGATCAGCAGGGCTGAGGGCGTGGCACGATCTTGCCTCAAACCGGGGTTCTCGACTGCGAGTATCTTCTTGACGGCGTCGGCATCGATCATGCGAACCGTGGGTCGGCCTTCGTCGCGCCAACTCTCCCAGCCGCCGGTGACCACCCGAGCGGGCAAGTCCATCATCCGCATCAGCAGGTATCCCAGACCGGCTCGCCCGCTCGTTGCACGGTCGGCGTAGAGGAGAAACTCGGCCTGCGAATCCAGTCGGGTTCCCTTGCGTGGACCCAGCTCTAGTAGGGTCGCGCGGGCTTCGGCCGGCGGTGGCCAGTGGTCGCCTTCAGTCAACAGGACTCGGAAGTCGAAGGGCAAAGCATGCGGTACGTGGCCAGCGGCGAAGCGCTCCGGTTCCGCGTATTCCTGGAGCCATGAACTACCGTCGTCCCGCAGGTCCAGCACCTCGGTTCCTCGCTTGCCGAAGCGGTTCCACAGTTCATCCTGGGTGGCGGTGGTGACGCGGGCCAGGGGAGCGAGGAACTCTTGGGGTGGGCGCGGCTCGCGATGCCGCGAGAGCTCGAAACCGGCCGCTACCCAGCCGCTGATACCGCCGTCGAGCACCCGCACATCGCGGCAACCGGCGGTTTCGAGCCGGAGGAAGGCTCGGCCGATCTCTTCGAAGTTGGTCGCGGTGCCGTAGAGCAGCAACGTCTCGTTGCCAGAGATCCCCAAACTGGCCAGGTGACGACCCAGGCAGGGGCCATCGCTGTTGGAGCAACTCTCCGGCCAGCGCAGCCGGATCGCGCCGGGAAGATGGTTCTGGGCGAAGGGCTCGGCACCGCGCACGTCGAGCGGAACCAGCTCGCCCCCACTGTGCAGGCCGGCGACTTCCTCGGCGGTGACGGCGATGGGCGGGTACTCGGGCGGTCGCGGTGGAGGAGGTTGGAGCCAA
>QIHU01000241.1 GCA_003231035.1 Acidobacteriota bacterium | reverse complement strand
CCGTCTCCCTGCCCACCGCTCGCCCCAAGAGCCGCAATCGGCTGACCCCGCCGTCAGGAAAGATCCGCAAGCGAACATGGGTCAAGGGCTGCCCTGCGGTCACCGCGAACCGATGTTCTTGGTCGCCTCCCAAGGTGGTGCGTTCCACCAGCGGAGTCCAAGGGCGATGCTCATCCAGGAGTTCTTCGCTGGAGGCTCCCGCGGCGTCGCACCCTTCGAGAGCGCAGCTTTCCGGGAAATTGCCCTTGAAATGGTGGGTGTCCACCACTGGTGGGTGTCCACCACCGCCTCTTCCACCACGCCGCGATGGCCCAGGGAGAGAATGCACCAGTCATGGCCCGGCCCCCGCCGCCGCCGCGTTTCCCAGCCATCCCCCATGTAGGTGGACCGGCCCGGCATGGTCAAGTTGCTCGGATCGCTGAAGTACCGGTCGCTGCAATCCACCGCACGGCCCCCGTTTTCGACCGCCACCAAGTCGACCCGCGGCCGTGCTGCCAGGGAGGTCCAGTCCGGCGCCACTTCGCCGTAGACCCGCAGCCGCGCCACCCCACCGTCGGGATAGACGTGCAACCGCAGGTGGGTGAAGCGCTCGCCGCTCTCCACCGCACAATAGTTGTCGCTGTCGCCGTTCAATGCGGTGCGAGCGACGATCTCGGCCCAGTGCGACTCCAACCCCGCGACCTCTGGCGACTCGTCGCCCGAGAGGGCCAAGGCATCGAGTGAGAAGGCTTCCGGGTGGTTGCCGCTGAAATGGTGGGTAGCGACGTTGAGTCCCTGGATGCGGCCCGGAACCCCGAGCTGGATCACACACCAGTCATGGCCGGGATCCCGCTTGCGGCGCGACTCCCAGCCATCCATCCACTTGCCACGATCGGTGTATTCGTCGGGCAGAAAAATCGCCGCCTTCGCCTTGAGAAGATTCTCTTTCTCGGCGAAAAAGTCATCGCTTGCCGCCAGCGTTCGGCCGCCGACGCGTTCGTTGGCCAGATCGACCAGATGGGTGAATTCAGGAGGGGAGGGGTCGCTCATGGCGTGGGTAGTGCGCTTTCCACGATTGAAAAAAGGTGGCCAATCATAGCCGACTCGAAGGCGAGGAAGTCCACGCTAGCCCCGCCTCAGCCAGCGGCCGCTCGCTGCCCCGGGGAAGCTACCGCGATCGAAGATGATCTCGCCGCGCAGCAGGGTCTGCGTCACCCGGCCGCGTAGAGTGCGCCCCTCGTAGGCGGTGGTGGGGTGACGATGTTCGAGCGCCGCTCCCTCCACCACCCAGGTGGCGTCGGGATCCCAGATCACCAGATCGGCGTCGTAGCCGGGTGCGATGCGCCCCTTGCGCCTTTGAAGGCCGGCCAGCCGGGCTGGCTCGGCGCACAGCCAGTGGCCTAGCTCCGCGATCGCCACACCTCGCTTCGAGGCCTCGGTCCACACGGCGGGCAGGTTCAACTGGAGCGAGGCGATGCCCCCCCAGGCGGCTCGGAAGTCGCCCTCCTCCTGCCGCTTGAGCGGAGGCGGACAAGGCGAGTGATCGCTCGCCACCAGGTCGATCTCCCCCTGGCGCAAGGCGCGCCACAGCTCCTCGCGGTTGTCGCGGCTCCGAATGGGAGGCGCACACTTGAAGAGGGTCGCCCCGTTGGCGATCTCCTCGGCGGCGAAGGTCAAGTAATGCGGGCAACTCTCGACCGTGATCGGCAGCCCCTCGGCACGGGCCCGCGCCAAGGCGGGCAGGGCCTCCACCGTTGCTAAGTGGACGACATGTACCGCACAGCCGGTCTCGCGGCAGAGCCGAATCATGCGTTCGATGGCCACCACTTCCGCCTGGTCGGGCCGTGAGGCCAGATAGTCGCCATAGCGATGCATCGGCGACGAATCGGCGCCTGCCGCACCAGCGATCACCGTGGGATCCTCAGCATGCACCAGCAAGGGCACATCGTGCTCGGCGAGCCAGTGCATCGCCGGGCGCAGATCGGCGTCAGTCACCAAGGGAAATTCCGCTAGACCGGAGTCGACCAAGAAAGCTTTGAAACCGAGGACTCCGCCTGCCAAGAGCGGTTGCAGCTGATCCAGATTGCCCGGCACGAGCCCACCCCAGAAACCGTAGTCGACTCGTGCTAGGCGAGCGGCTCGGCGTTGCTTGGCCTCTAACGCCGAGGGGTTAGTGGTGACCGGTAGGCTGTTGAGGGGCATGTCGACCAGGGTCGTCACTCCGCCGGCCGCCGCCGCCCGGGTGGCCGTCTCGAAGCCTTCCCAAACGGTATTTCCCGGCTCGTTGACATGCACATGGGTGTCGACCAGCCCCGGAAAAACCATCGCCTCACCAACATCGAGACGGCGGCCTTCGCCAGCCGCCTCAAGATCGCTAATCGCCTGGATCTTGCCCTCGGCGAGGTGGATCGCCGCCGGGCGCAAGCCGTCCTCGGTCAGTACTCGCCTGCTGATGATCACCAGATCTCTCACCCCAAAGCCTCCACCCATCGTCCGTCGTACCACAACTTCATCTGGCAAATTGTCCCTTCCCGCGCTGCCGACGCAGTCGACGCAGTAAAAAAACTTCAAGACCAAGTTGCACAACGCTACATAGCCATGCTAGCATGTGTCACCGTCCGACAGATACAAGACTTCGGGCCTTCGGACCATCCAGCACTAGACCGAGTGCGCGGCCTCACGGCCCGAGTACCCCTTGCCGCATTGTACGGCGAGTGCCGGAGGTGTGTGTCGGCCCATGTAGCCCATCGGTCATCGAGGAGTTTGTGAATGTCACCACATTGTTCAAAGGCCCCCACTCTTTGTATTGCCGCCTTGGCCCTGATGATGAGCCTATCCGCCAGCGCTCAAGTTCGTGAAACGAAGTCCGAAAAGATCCCTGGCCTCTTTGACTCCATCGCGGTCGCCAGCGAGCGCGCCGCGTTGAGCGAGCGCCTGGTTTCGCGGGAGGGCAGAGAAGTAGCCCGCGGCCTGCGGGTCAAGCCGTCCATCGGAGATCTCGAAAGAATGGAGCGCGCCTCGCAAACCCAAGGCCGGCTGTTGGTCGGGGTGACTAATGACTTGAGCGCCAACATCCGTTTCGACAACCTCAACATCCGCCTCGGCCGCCGCGCGGTTCGCGGACCGGCCGGCGGCATCCTGCGCCTCAAGCCCACCGAGTTCACCTGGTACACCACGATCCGCTCCGAAGGCGCCAAAGCGGTTCGTCTCCACTTTACCGACACCGATCTTCCCAAGGGCGCCGAAATGTTTGTGTACTCCAAAGGCGGCGAAGCCTTCGGCCCCTACACCGGCAACGGCATCTTCGAGCACGGTGAGTTCTGGTCGGACACGCTGGTCGGCGAGGAAGTGCGACTGCAAATTCGCTACACCGGCCCCAACGCCCTCCGCGCGCTCTACAACACCAAGGTCAACCTCACCGACGTCGTCCACCTCGGCGAGCGCTTCCTCTACGGCGTGATGCGCGACCCCAACAACGCCAACCTGCCCGAAGCCTTCTGCTCGTTCAATGCTAGCTGCGTTCAAAACGCCTCCTGCTCGTCGATTCCATCGGCGATTCAGGGCGCCCGTAACGCCGTTGCGCACTTGCAGTTCGTGGTCGGCTCCAGCGCCTTCATTTGTAGCGGTGGTCTACTCAACGACACCGACGGTTCATCCACCATCCCCTACCTGTTGACCGCCAACCATTGCTTCAGCACCACAAGTTCGGCCAACAGCTTGCAGGCCTTCTTTCAGTTCAGCACCTCGTGTGGTGGCAGCTGCTTCAACCCCAGCGGGGCGGTCCCCACGGTGAACGGTTCGACCCTGCTTTCCACCGGCAGCGCCGCCGACTACACCTTTGTGCGGCTCAACGGCTCCGCTCCCAGCGGCAGTACCCTCCTCGGTTGGACCTCCGCCGCGGTGGCCTTTTCCAATGGCAACTCGCTCTTCCGAGTCCACCACCCCAAGGGCGCCCCACAGTCCTACTCGACCAGTAACGTCAACACCACGGTGGGCACCTGCACCGGCTGGACTCGCGGCAACCGAATTTACCAAAGCAAGAACTTCGGCGCCACCGAAGGCGGTAGCAGCGGTTCGCCGGTGTTGAACTCGAGCGGCCAGGTGGTCGGACAACTATCCGGCGCCTGTGGTTCGAACCCCGGCAACGCCTGCGGTAGCGCGGCCACTGTCGACGGCGCGCTCGCCGCCTACTTCTCCAATGTTTCGCAATACCTCAATCCAGCGACCGGCGGCTGCAACGTCGGCGCTAACGGCGGTGGCAGCTTCTGCACCAATAGCTGCAAGTGCGACGCTGGCGAAGGCGACTGCGATAGCGACGCCCAGTGCAACACCGGCCTGGTTTGCGCTAGCAACGTCGGACCCAACTACGGCTTCTTGAGCTGGGTCGACGTCTGCGAAGCGCCGAGCAACCCGAACTCCTGCTCCGGTAACTGCGGCAGCCGGGCTCCGGGCGGCTGCTGGTGCGACTCCGCCTGCGCCTCCTTCGGCGATTGTTGCTCCGACAAGTTCTCCATCTGTGGCTAGTCCGCGCCGTCCTTGGTGGACGCCAACTCTTGAACCGCCCGGGCGACCGCGAGGCTCCCGGGCGGTTTCCTTGTGAAGGAAGGGACTCGCGGCAGGTCAAGCGGACGCGAATCCTACAACCACCCGGTGTTACCGGCTCACTCGCGCCAGGAAGCGATCAGCGGCATCCGCTTGCCAATCGACTTCGATCCTCAGCTCGTCGCCAACACCACCCCTCTCTAGCCGCCAGAGATCCTCCGGTTCGATGCCGCTCAGACGTGCTCGACGCACCGCCCTCGCCAGCTCACCAACCGTCTCCAGACCTTCAGGCCTGCGCAGCCAGCGCAGTGCCTTCAGCTCTTCGACCAAACGAGCATTGGGGATGCCTTGAAGGGTCAGATCCGCCTCCCCTCTGGCGTCCAACCAACCGCGTACTATGCTGGCCGAGAGAGCTTCGTCGCGCCAGTCCGCGACTACGTCCTTGCCGTCAGCGCCCCTTCCCCAGGCGGGGCCGGGCTCCAGACGGAGGGTGGCATCGTAGCGGAAGCAGGTCATCTCATTGCGCCGCCGGCCCCGTTTGAGCTGGGTGGTGATCGAGACCGAACCGGGCAGGTACGCGGTGATCGCTTCAAGATCGGCCGGGTCGAGAGCCCATTCCACTTCGCTGGCGACATCGCCAGTCAGCTGCGTGGCCAGTTCGGAGAGAGGCCGGTCGCGGTCCGCCTGGCGCAGCAGTCGCGAAGAATGAAAGCAAGGCAGGAGCGAACGGCTGCGCAGGTCGCCGAGGAAGATCGCGCCTCCCGGAGCCAGGTGTTGGATCGCGCCGAGGAGGACTCGCCGGAGGTAGTCAGCGTCGGGGAAGTACTGGACTACCGAGTTGAGCACCACCAGATCGAACCGTTCCGAAGCCGGCAAAGCGAGTTGATCGGCATCGGCCTCGAACAATCGCACCCCCTCGATTCCCGCGACGCGAACCTGCTCCGCGACATAGGCCAGCGAAGTCGGCGAGAAGTCGACTCCGCGATAGATCTCGCAGCGCGGGGCGATGCGTAGGAGAAGCATGCCGGTACCGCAGCCGATCTCCAAAACCCGGCTTGGGGTCAGCGAATCGATGCGCCCTACCGTCCCCGCCACCCACTCGCGCATATCGGCGAGTGGGATGGGCAGTCCCGTGTAGCTGCTCGTCCAGCCAGCGAGATTCAAGCTCGGATCGCCGTCTCCAACCGGTTGCTCATAAGCATCGTCCCACAGCGCTCGCCAGTGATCGATCTTCTGGTTGGCCATGGTTGCGGCCCGGCTCGCGACGATCAAACCGCGACCTCGATCGGTGGCGCCGTGGCCAGAGCCTCCTTGGCGACGTGGGCGAGATCGTCGCCGTAGAGTTCACCGCAGATGCGGACCAATTCCCTCTCTTGGCGGCTGAAATCCTGCGGCTCGTCGTCCAGGGTGGCGACCAACATGCCGTGCGCCAAACGGGCGAACTCCTTGATCTTTTCCAGCCGCATGCCGAGGCCGAGCAAGTAGGGCAGGGTCTCGAAGCTGAAACCGGTCAGCGGCATGATCGTCGATCGATCAATGTTGTTGTAGATGTAGTGCACCCACTGCGCCGCCTCGCGCCAGTTCATCGTCTTGTGACTCCAGTTATAGCCAGCGCCGCGAATCCCCAGCTCTTGGGCCCGTTCGTGAATCGGCGCCAAGGTATCGTGATACCAGAGTCCGGTCATGTAGAAATCGGGGGCGGTGCGCTGAATAAACTCGAAGGTGTTGCGCGCCGTCTGCTGCGTTTCCCCGGGAAATCCCATGAAGAACATGCCGTAAGCGAGAATGCCGTTGGTCTTGAGTCTGGCGATGCCCTGTTCGTAGAGCTCGATGGTAGCCTTCTTGTTCATCATTGTCAGCACCTGGGAATCTCCCGATTCGATTCCCAGCAGAGAGCCGAAGCAGTTGCTCTCGGCCATCAGGTCAATCGCCTCGGCGTCGGCGTTGCCGGCGCGCAGGAAGGACATCCAGCGAAAAGTGAACCGGTTGCGGATCATCATCCGCAGCAGCTCCTTGAACCGCCGGATCGGCACGTTGAAGGTGTCGTCGATGAAATGCACCGAGCGCACGCCGATCTCCTCCAGTTGCCTCAACTCGCGCTCAACCACATCGATATCGGTCAGACTCAGCGCGCCCGCCATGCGCGGATAGTTGCAGAAGGAGCAAGAAAAGGCGCAACTTCGCGCCGTGCGCGTCAGCGTCATCGGCTCCAGGTAGTTCGAATCGAACTGGCTCCAGTCGATCGAGTTTTCATTCATCACATTCTCTTCGCTCAACCGGGTGGTGCGCACATAGGCGCCATCTTCGCGATAGATCAGGTTTTCGATTTTCGAAAGGTCCGGGTCCCGCGAGGAACGCAGAGCCATCAGAATCCTCGACAGGGTAAGTTCTCCCTGCGACTCCTGCACATAGATGTCCGCGCCGATGGTCTCGAAGATGAAGTCCTGCGTCTTGGCGTCGTTACCCTCGCAGATATTGAACACATGCGGCCCACCCACCACAATCGTCGTCTGGGGGCTCCGCTCACGCACGAACTGCACGATCTCCTGAATGGGGCTTGGCTCGACGTAGAAGGTCGTGGTGATCGCAACCACCCGATGCGGCTCGTCGAGGAACTCTTCGAGCAGAGCCTTCTGAGGTTGAAAAGTATTGACGATCTCGGCCGACAGACCGCAACCGCGCAGGAAGTTCCGCAGATAGCACGAAGCGAGGTTGGTCGGCCCGAAGCTCGATAGTTTTGACCGTCGTCCGGTCGCCCGACCAATGCCATAGTTCATCAAGTCCATGTAGGTGATCCTGCGCCCCTTGAACAGGATCGAGTTGGTCATCACCTCGCCGTAGGCTCCAGTCGTCGAGGAGGTCATCCGTTGCCGTTCGACGAAGTCTTGGTAATTTCCTTCGTTGTGGCCAACCAGAATGCAATCGAGGATGGGTTTGTTCATCGTCAGTCTCCAGTGCCGTCGCGCCGCCGCCTCAGTAGAGGAAGGCATAGCCCAGTTTCAGGAAGAAGGTGCGATCGGTCTGCTGCAAAGAGACGTCCTCCACCCCCGCGCGGGTGTCGGTATAGCCAACGAAGAGGACGGTCTGTGGGTTGATCTTGTAGGAGTAGAGGAATTGAACGAAGAAGTCGCTGTTCTCCTCTACCACCGTTCGGGTGTACAGAGACGGGTCGCGAGCGATCTTCTGGTACTGGAAGATTCCACGCACGAACGAGCGCACGTTGAAGTTGTAGATGATATTGGCTTGCGCTAGCTCGGCGGTGAACAGCCGCCCTCCCTCCACGTCGAGCTCCCGGCGCAGATAGTCGACTTCCACCGACAGGTGACGTCCCAAACGCATCAGCACGTTGGGACTGATCAAGACCTGATCGCCGGGTCGGCCATTGGCGAAATCGACCTCGTCACCCGACCAAATCGCCAGCGAGGCGCGCACGTTGCCGCTGGGGGTGAACTGCCCAAACAGCCGCGCCTTTTGAATGTCGTAGGTCACCCCGCCGAAGAACTCCTGGTTGTCGAAGAGTTGTAGCCGAACGAAGGACTGCTTCGGCCCTTGGTAAATGCCGAAAACTTCGATCTCCTCATCGGTCAGTAGACCGCTGTGATCCTCAGTCCGCAGGGCGCGACCGCCGAAACTCATTTGTGCATACCAGTCGCCCTGCTCGCCATAGACCACACGCTCGTAACCTACCTCGGAAGTCTTGACATCGACCCTCGGGATAAAGCCAGCATCGGCACGGAACTCTGGATCGAGATTCTCGTAGCGCACGAATCCCCTCCAAAGTTTGGCGAAGTGGTCGTAGCGCACGGAGAAGGCGTCGCCGTCGAAAGGGTCAGTGGGCAGACCGAAACGGTCCGCCACCTCCACGGGATAGAGCGTATCCGAGCGCAGGTACTGAACCCGTACGGTGTCGGAAGGGGTGAAACGCAAGAAACCATCGATCCCGCCCACACGGTTGAAATAGCCGTCGCCCTCGCGCCCGGTGTACAGCAGGCCAATCGCCGAGAACTTCCCCACCTCTCGGGTGTAGTGGACCACACCGGTGGTCAGATCATCGTCCAGAAAGGCAAAGCTCGAACCTTGGTTGCCTGGAATCAGAATATTGGTAATCCGATCGTCGGTGACGAAGAGACCCAAGGTGTTCTTACCCTCCTTGGCGGAGAGCTTGGTGCCCCAGCGGGGGTTGGCCACGGTGCGGGTAAAGACCGCGTTGAGAGGCGTCTGAAAGAGGTCCGACCCTTCTAGGAAGAAGGGGCGCTTTTCGGGAAAGAAGAGGGCGAATCTGTTGTTGATATCGAGCTGCGCCACATCGGCTTCGACCTGTGAAAAGTCAGGATTGACCGTGGCGCTGACGGTGATGTTCGGAGTGACCCCCCAACGCAACGAAACACCGGCCTCTAGGTCCTCCACGACGTTCTGAAGACGGCCGTCAGGAAAGGTGTCCACGCTATCCGTGCTGATCCCCGTCACGGTGGGGGTAATCTCAAGATTGTTGCCGGTCTTCAGTTGTTGGAAGCCGCTGATCTTATTCTCTTGACACAGCAGGCAGTCCTTCTCACGATCGGTAAAACGCGAGGTAATCCGATGGCGAACGCTGCGTGGATAGCTACGAAATGCCTCGTAGCCCCAGGTCTGCGCCTCGTCGCTGCGAGAAAAGCGGAGTTGCTTGAGCGGAATGGCCACCTCGACGACGTACCCCTCGGCATGGACCCGGCCGGCCGAGTCCCAGATGAGGTCGACCGAGTAGTCCTCGCGCGCGGTGCGTTCTGAAAAGACGGCGTCGATCTGCACCCCCAGAGGGTTGACCCGGAAGTGGAAGGCGCGCCGTTCGTCATTGAAAGTATCGAGGGTGAAGCCCACATGATCGTCTTGGATGAAGAGGCCGATCGCGTCGCGGTCCATCAAGTGGGCCCGGATCTCCTCGGGATTCGGATCGAAGGCGCGAAAAGCGATGTAAATATTGGTGCGGTCGTAGGTGACCAACGACTCGGTCCTCACCGGCGGAGTGCCGTTGTCGCTCGGGAACCACTCATAGGGCAGATCGATGACCACCGCCGTCTCCCAGGCCGCTTCGTCGAGCAGGCCGTCAATCTTGATCGGCGAACTCGCCTGGGTGACCTCGAAGTGTCGCAACGGTTGCGCCGGGACGGCTGCCGCTTCGTCCTTCTGTGCCACCACCGGCACCGCCATCATGGTCAGAATCGCTAGCCACAGGCAGTGAGTCAACGCGATGTTCCACACTCTGCCTATCTCTCCAAATCTCATAATTCTCATCCTCTTAAGCTCCCGCCTCCGCGGCATCGGTTGCACTCGTTTCTCCGCCGGTCTCCTCGACATCCGGCGCCGCTTCTGGCGCCGCCGAGTGGTCCGGTATTTCAGTTTCAACATTGCGCACCCTGGGATTCAGAAAACCCCAGAGGGCGGCAAGGCCAGGCACGATCGCCATGACCAGGAACATCAGGCCAATGCCACGGCCGGGCCCCACCCCGATCACGCCTCCCACCGAGGCGGCCAACGGTCCGCCAGCGATGAGGAGCGGGTTGAAGATCTTGTCGGCCAGCGGGCCGGCCGAGAAATCTCCGATCGGCACGGTGAACTGCGCCATCATGCGCCGCATCGAGAAGACGCGACCCTGCAGATCCGGCTCCACCTTGCTCATCCAAATGGTCTGGCTGCTGGCATTCATGATCGGCAGGACGGTGTACCAGAGGACCACCCCGGCACCGACCAGCCAAATCGACGGTTTGAGTCCGATCATCACGAAACAGATGCTGTACATGGCACCGGCACCGAGCACCCCGTAGATCTTCTTCTTCGGCCCACCGGTGGCGGTCATGATGAAGCCACCGATCAGCAACCCGACTCCGACCATCGACATGATCGTCCCAACCCCTGCTTCCGAGGCAAAGCCAAGAACCATCGGCATCAACGCAACTCCGGTCACGCTCGCCGCCAAGTTGACCACGGCAAAGAACATCAACAAATTGAACAACCCTTTGCGCTCCCGGATGTAGTTCCAGGCAAACTTGACCTCCTGCCAGATTGACCCTTTCGAAGCCTTGCCGGCCTCGCTTTCAGGCGGCTGTGGGATGCGCACGATGGCCAGCGTAGTGACCGCGAAGAGGAAGGTCACGAAGTCGATCAAGAGCACCTTCGAAAGACTCATGAAGGAGAGCAACAAGCCGGCGAGAGCGGGTGCCGCGATGGTGGTGGCCGCCTGGCCAAACTGGAGCATGCCGTTCACCCGCCCGTATTGCTCCTTCGGCACCAGCAAGGTGATCGAGGCCATGTAGGCTGGCCACTGAAAGGTCTGCGCGATCGACCCCACCACCACACCGATGTAAACATGCCAAAGCTGTAGATTGTTCTGCATCAGTAGCCAGGCAACGGTCAAGGTGACGATCGCCGGAGCGATGTCGGAGCCGATCATCACCAGCCGCCGGCTCCAGCGATCGACCAGAGCACCGGCGAAAGGCGCCAGCAGAGTTCCGGGAAGGCTGGCGAGCACAATGGCCAGGGTGTAGTTGGTGACGTGCTCGGTATTTCTCAAGATCCAGATCGCCAACGTGAACGTTGTCATGCCGGAGCCGATCAACGAGATCAGTTGACCTACCCAGATAATGCCGAAAATTCGAAAGCTACGTTGACTAGGTTGTTCCGTCATGGTCCGCCTCCATGAAACGCTGTCCAAAGGGTTGAAGTTGTACAGGGACTGTGTCCGCGAGGGTGAGCCGATTCACAAGACCACCCCCCTGGCCGCCTCCCGGCGGCGATATTCGGTGAGGAACCAATCGATCACCTCACGACAGCGCTTGAGAAGCGCCAGAATCGTTTCCTGGTTGTGAAGATTCACGCTCCACTCCCACTTGAGGAGCAACTCGTCTTCGACGATCATCCCGGTGAGCACAATCGGGGTGAGCCGTTGGGTGTGGACGTCCAGGAAGTAGCCGCCGAACTGCTCGAGCTTCTTGAAGGAACGCAACTCCTTCGAGTTGTCCGAACCGACATAGTTGAAGAAGATCTGTGGCCAGGCCGCGGCGCGCAGATGGCGAGCCGCCTCCTGATCGCCGCCCAGGTACTTGAGGCTGCCGTAGCCCATTCCTCCGTGCGGAACTTCGCGTAGCTGCCGGTTGACGAAACGGGCGACGTCGTCGAACTGCGCCTCCGGGCCGAGAACGACGTTGATCGGATAGAGACTGTTGAACCAACCCACGGTGCGGCTGATGTCCATATCGTCGTAGAGCGGCTCGCGACCGTGACCGAGGAGCACGATCGGGAACTCCCGCGCCTTCACCCACTCGGCGAAAGCCTCCAGGATCGCGGTGACCATGATGCCGTCGATCTGCACTCCGAAAGCGCGGGGCGCGTGGCTGAGCAGAATCTCGGTGTCCTCGGCCGAGAGCACCATCCGTTCCACCCGCGCCGCCGTCCAATCGTTGGGGCCGGTCTGGTGGTCCATGGGAATGCGGGTCGGTTTGAGCGGTGCTTGCTCCAGCCAGTATTTGCGCTCCGCGTCCGGCAGGTTGAGGGCGCGTTCTTGGAGCCGCTTGGCCCAATCGACCGCCGAGGTGGTCTTAGGTTGAAGTTGCACCTCTTCTCCGGCGAGAAGTTGGCCGTAGACGGTGTCGAAATCATCGAGCAGCGGTATCCAGGAGCCGAGGTCGACCGGGTAGAAATGAGCGCTCAAGAAGAGCTGTCGTGGGCAACCCGGTTCCAGCTCGAAGATCACCGCCCTGAACAGCGGCCCGCGAGCCAGGTCGTAGCCGGTCACCGTCTCTCGGGCGACGGTGGTCATGTGGGTTTCGTGCTCCGCCTGGGGCAAGCCGCTCAGATCGACGTAGCGCAATGCCGGGAGTCTACCCACCGGCTCGATGATCAGATGGCGGTTCGCCCCCAGCTGGTAGGCGCCGACGTCGGTTTGGCCCGCGTAAGGCTCCTCGACCATGCGCATGCGCAGGGTGTCGTGGTGGCGCTGCATCACCTGGAGCGCCCGTCGCACCACAACCGGATCGATCGCTCCCTGGCGAATCTCCAACAGGTTTCCAGTCGAGTGAAAGTGTTCGTTGGGGTGGCGCAGCTCTTGGAAGTGCAGTTGCGCCGGGGTCCACGGGTGATGGCCGACCACCGCTGCCTGCTCGGCGATGATGTCCACCGAGCCCGCCGCCGCGATCAGTTCGGAGATCGTCTTATGTTCGAAAGCCTGTTTGGTGGTGATCGTGACGCCGGCCTTGGCCGCCTTGGTCACCACCCGCACGACGAGGAGCGAGTCCCCGCCGAGGTCGAAGAAATCGTCGTGGACCCCCACCCGCTCGAGCTTCAACAAATCGGCCCAGATGTCGGCCATCTTCTCTTCGTCGGCGTTGCGCGGCGCCACGTAGAGGGCCTGCGCCGCCGAGGCGTCGGGGGCCGGCAGGGCTAGCCGATCGGTCTTGCCGTTGGGGGTGAGCGGCAGCTCGTCGAGGGGGACGAAGAAGGCGGGCACCATGTAGTCGGGCAGACTCTGCTGGATCCAGTTCTTGAGGTCGGCCGTCGACGGAGGCTGGGAGCCGGCCGTGCCGGTCCAGTAGGCGACCAGCCGTTTGCTGCCCGGCGTATCCTCACGGGCCAGCACCACCGTCTGGGCGACGCCATCGTGGCTCGCCAGAGCCACCTCGATTTCGCCCAACTCGATGCGGAAGCCGCGCACCTTGACCTGGTGGTCGATCCGGCCCAAGCACTCCAAGCGGCCGTCAGGAAAGCGACGGGCGAGGTCGCCGGTGCGGTACAAGCGGGCGCCGGCAACCTCCGAGTGCGGGTCGGGAACGAACCGGTCCGCGGTCATCGCCGGCAGTCCCCGGTAACCGCGAGCCAGCCCTAGACCGCCGATCAGCAGCTCACCGGGCACTCCCAGCGGCACCGGAAGCAGCGAGCCCGGCGCCAGCAAGTGAACCTGCGTGTTGTCGAGCGGCAGACCGATAGAGACCTTACCCACCGGCTCCAGCCGGTCGAGGGTCGACCAGATGGTCGCCTCGGTCGGCCCGTAGACATTCCACACCTCGCCGGCCTTGGCGACCAACTCCGCCGCTAGATCTTCGGGCAGTGCCTCACCGCCGCACAGTACCTTCAAGTTCGGATCGCCGGACCAGCCGGCGCCCAGCAACAGACGCCAGGTCGCCGGGGTGGCCTGCATCACGGTGATCTCGGACCGGTCGAGGAGTTCGACTAGCCGCTCGCCGGCCTGCGCCTCGTCGCGAGCGGCGAGCACCAGGCGGCCTCCGGCGAGGAGCGGTAGGTAGAGTTCCAACCCGGCGATATCGAAGGAGAGCGTGGTCACCCCCAGCAGGCTGTCGGCGGCGGTAAATCCAGGGCTGCGCTCCATCGAGCGCAGAAAATTGACCAGCGCCAAATGCGAGATCTGCACCCCCTTGGGGGTTCCGGTGGAGCCAGAGGTGTAGATCACGTAGGCCAAACTCGAAAGGCTCGCGCCGCCGTCGAAGGGCTCGGCGCTTTCCGCCGCGATCGCGGCGCCATCGCCATCCTTGTCAAGAGTGACGATCGTCGCTGTGTTCGGTGGAAGTTTCTCGATCAAGGCCGTCTGGGTCACCACCACCGGCGCCCGCGAGTCCCCCAGCATCCGTTCCAACCGCGAGGCCGGATACTCGGGATCGAGCGGCACGTAGCCCCCACCCGCCTTGAGCACCGCGAGCAGTGCCACCACCATGTCGAGGGAGCGCTCGACACAGAGGCCCACCAGCACCTCCGGGCCGACCCCGCGCCTCGCCAGGTAGCGCGCCAGCCGGTTGGAGCGCCGCTCCAGATCGCCGTAGGTCAGCTTCTCACCCGCCACTTCCACCGCCGTCGCCTCCGGCGATGCCGCGCAACGCGCCGCTAGCAGGTGGTGGAGCGGCGCGGTGGGCGCGGGAGTGGTGGTGTCGTTGAGGTCGAACAATAAGTGGCGGCGTTCCTCCTCGGCGAGGAGCGGGACCCGCGACAGGGGCAGATTCGGATCGGCGACGCAGCTTTCGAGCAGGGTGTGGAAATGGCCTAGGAAGCGCTCGATCGTGGCGCGATCGAAGAGATCGCGGTTGTATTCGAGGTAGCCACCCAACCCATCGCCCTCACCCGCCAGATAGAGGGTCATCTCCATCTTGGAAGTGCGGTTGTCGAGCGCCACGGGGGCCAGCTCGGCGCCGGGAAGGTGGAGGGGCTCGCCGGGTGCGTTGAGCAGAATCAGCATCGCCTGGCACAACGGCGTGCGCGAGGTGTCGCGCGGCGGGTTGAGCTCGTCGATCAACTTCTCGAAGGGCAAGTCTTGGTGGGCGAAAGCATCGAGCGCCACCTCCCGCTCGCGTTCGATGAGCTGGCTAAAGGGCGGATCGCCCGCTAGGTCGGTGCGCAGCACCAGGGTGTTGGCGAAGAAGCCAATCAAGTCTTCCACCTGAGGCAAACGGCGGTTGGCGATCAGCGTCCCCACGGCGAAATCCTCTTGCGCCGTGTAGTGGTGAAGGAGCGCTTTGAAGGCCGCCGACAGGACCATGAAGAGGGTCGCCGACTCGGCCGCGGCGAGTTTTCCCAGCTGCGAACCCAGCCCCGGCGCCAGCGCCAAGGGCAAGGTATTTCCCGCGAAGGTTCGAACCGCCGGCCGGGGGCGGTCGGTGGGCAGGTCGAGCGGTGGCACGGAACCCAAACGGCGGCGCCAAAAATCGACCTGGCGCTCCAGCTCTTCGCCGGAGAGCCATTCGCGTTGCCACAGGCCGTAGTCGAGATACTGCACCGGTAGTTCGGGAAGATCGGGCGCGCGTTTCTCGGCACCGGCGGCGTAGAACTCGGCCAGCTCGCGCGCCAAGACCCCCATCGACCACTGGTCGTTGGCGATGTGATGCACGTTCAAGTAAAGCACCCAGCCCTCCTCGGCCACCCGATAGAGCCGGCCGCGCAGGAGCGGACCGGCCGCTAGATCGAAGGGCTGAGCCGCGTCCTCCCGGCAGCCCTCCATGGCCACCTCCCACGCCTCCTCCTCGGGCTGGTGGGTTAGATCGAGGCAAGGCAGCGCCACCCGCATCGCGGGTGCCACCCTTTGGTACGGCGTCCCCTCTTGGGAGACGAAGGTGGTGCGCAGACTTTCGTGCCGCGAGACCACCCCGTTGAGCGAACCCTCCAGCAACTCGGGGTCGAGAACTCCCTCGATGCGGAAAGTCTGCGGCACGTTGTACTCGGGGCTGTCCGGTTCGTAGAGATTGAGGAACCAGAGCCGCTGTTGGGCAAAGGACAAGAGAAAGCTGAAGTCGTCGCGACTGTGGCGCAGGAGCGGCGGTCGCGAAGGTGTCTCGGATCGAGGTTTTCGGCGCAGGAGCACCTTCTCGAAAAGCTTCGCCCGTTCTTCGGGAGGCAGGTCGGCAATACGTCGGGCAATCTCGGGCTCAGCCATCGAGCTCTCCTTGTGTGGACCCATCGTCGAGTTCCTTCATCAGTTCGCTCAGCAGCTCTTCGTCGGTGTCGGCAAATTCGGTGGTCACGATCAACTCGGAAAGAGCGGCGACCGTCAGCTTCTCGAACACCGCCCGCAGCGGCAGCTCGACCCCGAAACGCCGGGTGACCCGGGAGAGGATCTGCATCGCCATCAAGGAGTGGCCACCGATATCGAAGAAACGGTCGTGACGGCCCACTTGGTCCAGCCGCAGCACTTCTCGCCACATCGCGGCCACCGCCTCCTCAACTTCGCCTCGGGGTGGCTCGTAGGCCGTCCCAAGGGTGGAACGTTCCAATTCCGGGTTCGGCAGATTCTTGCGATCCACCTTGCCGTTGGGGGTTAGGGGTAGCTCTTCTAGCAGGATGAAGAGCGAGGGAATCATGTAGTCGGGCAGTTGCTCGCGCAGGGCGGCGCGCAAGGCGCCCACCCGGGGCGCGCCACCGGGTGCTTGCGGCCGGGCCACGAAGTAGGCCACCAACTGAGCCTCACCGTCGGCCTCGCTCCGGTGGACCGCCGCGACCGCGGCCGCGACCCCAGGATGATGCTCCACCGCCGCCTCGACCTCCCCCAGCTCGATGCGGAAGCCGCGTACCTTGACTTGGCTGTCGCGCCTGCCCACGAAGAGCAAGCGCCCATCGGCGAGGCGGCGGCACAGGTCGCCGGTGCGATAAAGACGGGCGCCACGGGCGGTGTCACCCGGGGGATGGCCGTTGGGTGGCGAGGCTAGCGAATCGGGAATGAAGCTGGTGGCGGTGAGCGCCGGTCGCGCGTGGTACCCCCGCACCACGCCGTCACCGCCGATCAACAGCTCTCCGATCACCCCCACCGGGACCGGCTCCAGCCTCTCGTCGACCACGTATAACTGCGTGTTGCCGATCGGTCGACCGATCGAGGGGGTAGCGCTGAAGGTGGAGCTTTCGGCCCGGTGGGAGGCGGCGCCGGGAGGTTGGACGAACTCCAACGCCGACCACACGGTGGTCTCCGTGGGGCCGTAGACGTTGACCAAACTGCCCACCCGCTCGCCGACTTGGAGTGCCAGATCGGCCGCCAACGCCTCGCCGCCGCACAGTGCGCGCAAGCCGCGCCCGCCCGTCCAGCCGGCGGCCAGGAGGGCTCGCCAGGTGGCCGGGGTCGCCTGCATGACGTTAGCTTCCGAGTCTTCTAGCAGACGCCGCAGCAGAACACCGTCGGCCGCGCTCTCGCCATCGGCCAGCTGGATGCGCGCTCCACGGATGAGCGGCAGCCAGATCTCGAGGGCGTGAATATCGAAGGCGACAGTGGTGATGGCCAACAGGGTGTCGTTGGCGTCGAGCCCTGGCGCGGCGGCCATCGAGGTCAGCAGGTTGACCACCGCGGCGTGGGGAACCTCCACCCCTTTGGGTAGCCCCGTCGAGCCCGAGGTGTAGATCAGATAGGCGAGCTGAGCGGGGTCGACCTCGGGCAACTCCACTTCGGCGAGAGGTTCGGGGAGGCCCTCGTAGCCGGGCTCGACCTCGATCACCCTCAGCGGCTTGCCCTCCCGCTCGGCTTCCTCTTCGGCGGCCAAGAAGAGGTGGCGCAACCCCGGCTCGGTGAGCAACGTCCGCGCTCCCGAATCGCGCACCATGTAGTCCAGCCTCGCAGATGGGAAGGCGGGATCGAGCGGCAGGTAGGCACCCCCCGCCTTGAGCACCGCGAGCAAGGCGACCACCAGTTCCAGCGAGCGTTCGAGCGCCACCGCCACCGGCCTGCCCATGACCTCGTGTTCCAGCAGAGAGTGGGCCCACCTGTTCGCCCGCGCGTCGAGTTCGGCGTAGGTCAGGCTCTGGTTGTGAAAGCGGACCGCTTCGCGCAGGGGTGTCGCCGCCGCCCGTTGCTCCACCAAACGATGGATCGGCACCGTGAACTCGGTGGCCTCGGCGACGAGGGGAACCACCGAGTCGTTCCAGCCGCGAACCAACTGATGGCGCGCCGCCGCGTCGAGCAAGGGTAGCTCCTCGACCGGCCGCCGCGGTGTGGCCACGGCGGCGGCGACGAGAGTCTTGAACTGACGGCTCAGGCGGTCGATCGTGGTGGCGTCGAAAAGGTCGCTGTTGAACTCGAAGAATCCATGCAGTCCGCCCTGCGTGTGCATCAAGGAGAGGAGCAGATCGAGTCGCGAGGTGCCGTTGTCGAAGCTCGGCACGGTCACTTCGACCCCCTCCACCTCGGGTAACTGGCCCGCCGGGTGGTGCAGGACGAAGAAAGACTGAAAGATCGGGTGGCGCGACAGGTCCCGTTCGGGGTGGAGTTCCTTGACCAACTGCTCGAAGGGCAGCTCCTGATGATCGTAGGCACCCAAAGCCCCCTTGCGGACCCGGCTCAGCACGTCGAGGGAGCTGGGCGAACCGCTGAGGTCGGTGCGCATCACCAAGATGTTGGCCAGGAAGCCGACGAGATTCTCCACCTCGGCCGAGTTGCGACCGCCGATCGGCCAGCCGATCACCACATCGCGCGCTCCCGACCAGCGCGAAAGGAGAACGTTGAAAAAAGCGGCGAGGGTCATGAACGAGGTGGCGCCGTGGCGCCGGCCCAGCGCGGCGAGCGCCGCGGAATCTTCCTCGCCTAGGCGCAGGTAGTGGCGCTTGCCGCGTGCCTCTTCGACCGCCGGCCGCGGGCGGTCGAGCGGTAGGTCGAGTGCCCCCGGCGCACCGTCGAGGGCGGCGCGCCAGTAGTCCAGCTGCTCTTCGAGAGCCTCCCCCTCAAGCCAAGTGCGCTGCCAGGCAGCGTAGTCGGCGTAGTGGATCGGTAACTCGGGCAACCGCGCCGGCCTCCCGCTCACCTCGGCGGCGTAGAGGGTCACCCAGTCGCGCAAGGTGAGACCGATCGAGACGCCGTCCGAGACGATATGGTGGGTGCAGAAATAGAGGAGCTGATAATCGCCACTCAGCCGTAGGAGATGGGCCCGCAGGAGTGGTCCGGTCGCCAAATTGAAGGGACGCAACGACTCCACGGTGGCGAGGCGCTGCGCCACCGCCTCCCCTTGCGCAAGCCCCAGCCGGTCGCTGATCCGCGAAAGATCGACCACCGGTAAGGCCACCGTGGCGGCCCGCTCGGGCGGCGCCACGAACTGCATCGGTTGGCCGGCGTTGGTCCCTTCCTCGACCATCGCGAAGGTGGTGCGCAGGACCTCGTGGCGGCGCACCAGGCCGGCCAGCGAGCGCTGCAAGGCGGCCACCTGGAGGGCGCCGCGAAAGGCGAGCAATTGCGGAATATTGTTGGCGACGTTGTCGGGCAAGAGTTGATGCAAGAACCACTGCCGCTGCTGGGCGAAGGAGCAGACCACGCCCCCTTCACGGGGCACCGGCACGATGGGTGGCGACGAGTTCTTGCCCGCGGTGCGCGCCTGGGCCACCGCCACGCTCAGCGCCACCACGGTGCGCGCCTCGAAGAAGGCGGGGAGGCCGATCTCGACATCGAGCACCTGTTTGAGCCGGGCGATGATCCGAGTGGCGAGCAGAGAGTGGCCGCCGATCTCGAAGAAGTCGTCATCCGCCCCGACCTCCTCCGTCGCCAAGACTTCGCACCAGATGGCGGCGACCGCCTCTTCCAGTGGACCGCTGGGGGCCACCGTCTCGGCCTCAGCCTCTTCGCGCCGCGCTGCCATCGTCGCCAGTTTCAAGCGGTCGACCTTGCCAGCGCTGGTCAGCGGTAGATCGGCCACCACGCGGATCTCCGGCACCATGTAGGCCGGCAGGCGGGCGGCCAGATGGGAAGTCAACTCAGCGCCGGAGGTAGGGTCGGTCGGATCGACCACCACGTAGGCGATCAACCGCCCACCGCCCGCTTGGGTTGCAACCAGCACGGCGCAGTCGGCAACGTTGGGATGGCTGCGCAGCCCTTCGCTAATCTCGCCCAGCTCGATTCGGAAGCCGCGGATCTTGACCTGATCGTCGCCCCGGCCGAGGAACTCGATGTTGCCCCCTAGGCGATATCGGGCGCGGTCGCCGGTGGCGTACAGCCGTTGACCGGCGAGCTCGGCGAACGGGTTCGGAACGAAGGCGGCGGCGGTCAAGGCCGGCCGCCGCAGGTAGCCGCGCACCACTCCCGGACCGGCCAGGAAGAGCTCGCCGGGAAGACCGATCGGCAGCGGTTCGAAATGGGGGTCCAGGATGTAGGCCCGCGCCCCCTCGATCGGTTGACCGATGGGCACCCGGGTCATCCCCTCGGCGTCGGCCGAGCGCGGAATGAAAGTGGTGGCGCTGACCGTCGCCTCGGTGGGGCCGTAGGCGTTGATCCATGCCGGCCGCTCCCCCACCAGTTCGAGCCACTCGATTAACCGCTCGGCCGAGGCTTGCTCGGTGCCAACGAGTACGGAGTCGAGACTCGATGGCACCGTTGCGCGGGTGCGTTTCAACTCGGAGACCCACTCGTGCCAATAGGGGGTGGGCAGATTGATCGTGTTGAGCCGCCGCTGCTCGATTAAACCTTGCAAGTCGGCCAGCGAGGGAAAGGGGCCCGGCGGCAGAATTTCTAGCGTGGCGCCGGAGAGCCAGGTGGGATAGATCTCCTCAGCCGCCACATCGAAGCTGATCGAGGCGCTGTACAGGAACCGCTTGCCCGGGGCCAGTCGCAGCCGAGCGCGCAGCGCGGAGGCGTGGTGGGTGAGGCCGCGGTGCGGCACCGCCACCGCCTTGGGCTTGCCGGTCGAGCCGGAGGTGTAGATCAGGTAGGCGAGATTGTCTAGGCCAGAGACGGGCTCCAGCGCCTCGGCACTCCGCGCCTCGACCTCGTGCAGAATGCCGAATGGCCCGCGATCC
The DNA here is from genome assembly GCA_003231035.1 of Acidobacteriota bacterium. Taxonomy (GTDB): domain Bacteria; phylum Acidobacteriota; class Thermoanaerobaculia; order Multivoradales; family SZUA-115; genus SZUA-115. Next base: position 11,485 of record QIHU01000241.1, on the reverse strand, counting down.
AAGAGGAGCAACTGGGGAGCGCTAGAGCCGACGCTCGCTTTGGGAAGCCGTCGGGCCGCTTCGCCTTCGCTCAGTACCAGGGTGGTCTGAGAGTCCTCGATCATCAGTTCCAGCCGCTGGCGCGGATAGGTCGGATCGAGGGGAAGATAGGCGCCCCCCGCCTTGAGCACCGCCAGCAGACAGATCATCAACTCGGTCGAGCGGGCGAAGCAAACCCCGACCGGAACGTCCGCCCCCACCCCGCGCTGGCGCAACAGCCGAGCCAGCCGGTTGGCCCGCCGGTCGAGCTCGGTATAGCTCAGCAGGCGATCGCCATCGACCATCGCCACCGCATCGCCCCATTCTTGCGCGCCCGCGGCGAAGCGCAGGTGGACCGGGGGCAACAGCTCACCGGAAGGCGGTGCGGCCCAGCCGGTGAGGAGTTCTTGGCGCTCTTCGGGAGCGAGGATCGGCAAACGGGAGAGGGGCGAATCGGGGCTCGCCACGATCGACTCGGCCAACCTGCCGAGGTGGCCGACCATCCGCTGAATGGTGGTGGCGTCGAAGAGATCGAGGGCGTAGTCGAAGAAGCCACGTAGGGCGCCGCGGCCGCCAGCGTCAACCAACTCCAAGGTCAAGTCAACATTGGCCATCGCCCGTTCGACCACCAGCGAGGAGACCTCCAAGCCGGCCAGAGTAAACCGATCTTCGCCAACCTCCTGGAGGGCGAACATCACTTGGAAGACCGGATTGTGCGAGAAGTCGCGCTGGGGCGCGACCGCTTCGACCACTTTCTCAAAAGGCACCTCGGCGTGCGGCAGGACGGCGGAAATCTCGCCCTTGACCCGGTTCAATAGATCGTTGAACGAGCCGTCGACCGCGCCCTGAATACGCTGCACGAAAGTGCTGGCGAAGCAGCCGATCGCCGTCTCAAGCTCGGTATGGTCGCGGCTGGCCACCGGTAGCCCCACGACCACCTCGCGCTTGCCGCTGTAGCGAAAGAGGAAGGCGTCGTAGAGGGCCAGCATCGCCATGAAGGGAGTCGCTCCGGCGCGGCGCGCCAACCGGCGCAGACCGTCGGCCACCTCAGCGGGCAATTCGAGGCTCTCGATCCCGCCCCGTGGAGTCACCAGGCCGCGGCGGGGTCGGTCGGTCGGCAGCTCTAGCCGCGGCGGCGCCCCCCGCAAGCGGGCCGACCAGAAGTCGAGTTCGGCCTGGAGCCGCTCGCCGCTCATCCGTCGGCGCTGCCAGCGGGCGAAGGCTCCCAACTGCGCACGCACCGGAGGCAGCGGCGAGGGGCCTCCGCCGGTGAATGCGTCGTAGAGCGCCGCCATCTCGGCCAGGAGGAGGCCGCGCGACCAACCGTCGGAGACGATGTGGTGAAGGCCGACGATCAGCGCGTGCTCCTCCCGCCCCATCCGAACCAGGGTGACCCGCAGGACGGGGCCAGCCTCCAGGTCGAAGGGCTCACGAGCCTTGCTGGCGGCCAACTCTTGAGCCGCCGCCCGGAGCTGTTCGGCCGGCAATTCTTCCAAGTCGACGAACTCGACCACCGTCTCGGGGGGGGGAGCGACCACCTGCCGTGCCTCCTCCCCGCCGCCCTCGAAACGGGTCCGCAAGGCCTCGTGGCGAGTCACGATCTCGACCCAGGCAGCGTCGAGCGCCGCCAGATCGAGGGGGCCGTCGAGCCACATGGCACGAAACTGAGTGTGCACGTTAACTCCGCCCTCAAGGTGATGAAGGAAGAGCAACCGTTCCTGCGAGAAGGTCAATGGGTAGGATTCGTTACCGCCTGAGAAGTCAGGAAGCGACGACGACGCCTGCCGCTGCCGGCTCAGCCGGCTGAGGAGCGCTAGCTTCTCGTCACGGGTGAGATTCACGAGTTCGGACCGATGATCGCTCATCGCCTCGCTCATCGCGCCCCCCCTTGGCCCAACATCTCGCCGAGCAGCAGATCGAGTTCATCGTCGGACATCGCCGCCGCCTTGGCTTGCAGCGCCTGGTCGGTTTCGCCCAGCACCCCACCGGCGGTTTCCACCGCCGCCGCCAGCGCCGCGACGGTCGGTGTATCAAAGATCACCGAGAGCGGCAGATCGACAGCCAGCCGATCCCGCACCCGCGCCAGCACCCGACCGGCCGCCAGCGAATGGCCGCCAAGAGCGAAGAAGGAATCGCCGGTGCCAATGGGGGTCACCGCCAAGACCTCGCTCCACAGCTCCACCAAATACTCTTCGACGGCGGTACTCGGCGCACGGTACTCAGCCTGCGCCAACGGCAAGGCCCCATCCATCTCGGGCAGCGCCTTGCGGTCCACCTTGCCGTTCGGGGTCATGGGCAGTTGGTCGAGGACGACGAAGGAGCTGGGCACCATGTAGCCGGGCAGGATCCGCCGCAAGGCGTCGCCCCAGTCGCCCACTCCGGGATCCTCACCGCCGCCGCCACTTGGATCGACCACCAGGTAGGCCACCAGGACGTCGACACCGTCCGCCCCGGAGCGCGCGGCAACCACTGCCTGGCTGATCCCTGGATGGCGAACCAACGCCGCTTCCACCTCACCTAGTTCTATGCGAAAGCCGCGTACCTTCACCTGATCGTCGAACCGGCTCAGGTAGTCGAGTCGGCCGTCCTCGCGCCGACGCACCCGATCTCCGCTGAGGTAAAGCCGCTCGCCCGGCCGCCGCGAGAAGGGATCGGGGCGGAAGCGTTCGGCGGTGAGACCCGGCCGAGCCCAGTAGCCACGGGCCAGCCCGGCGCCGCCGATCAGCAACTGACCGTGGACCCCGACCGGCGCCAGCTCCCAGCGCCGCGAGGCCACGTAGCCACCCGTGTTGTCGATCGGGTGGCCGATCGACACGGAATTCACCGAATTCAGGGTGCTGGCCGGTGCGACCTCGACCCGATCGAGGGTCGACCAAACCGTCGTCTCGGTCGGACCGTAGAGGTTCCATAGTTCGAGTTCCCCGCGCGAAGCGGCGGCCAGTTCGGCCACCAGGACGGGGGGCAGGGCCTCGCCGCCCGCCAGCAGCTTGAGCCCTGCCGGCGGCCTCCAGCCAGCCTCGAGGAGCATCCGCCAGGTCGCTGGGGTCGCCTGCATCACGGTCGCCCGCGAGCTCTCGATCGCCGCCGCCAGCCGGCTCCCGGAGGCCGCCGTCGCCGCGTCGGCGACGACCACTTTGCCGCCGGTGACCAACGGTAGGTAGAGCTCCAAGCCAGCGATGTCGAACGACAGGGTGGTCACCGCCAGCAGCACGTCCTCGGCGGTGAAGCCAGGGCGTCGCGCCATCGAGGCGAGGAAGTTGGCCAATCCCCCGTAGGTCACGGCGACCCCCTTGGGTCTTCCGGTCGACCCCGAGGTGTAGATCAGGTAGGCCAGGTTGGCGGGGTCGGGCCGGGCCAGCGGCGACCCACCGTGGGGAGCGGCGGGGGCATCGCCCTCGTCGTCGATCACCACCACTTCCACCCCCCCTTCTCGCGCCACCGGTGGTATCCCGTCGAGCAACCCCCGTTCGGTGAGAAGCAGCGCCGCTCCCGAGTCGTCGAGCATGAAGCTACGACGCTGGGCCGGATAGTCGGGATCGAGGGGAAGGTAGGCTCCACCGAGCTTGGCCACCGCGAGCAGGGCCGCCACCATGAACGGCGAACGGGAAAGCGAGACCGCGACCACCACCTCGGGGCCGACGCCCAGAGCGCCCAGGCGCCGGGCCAGCTCCTCGCTATGGCGGTCCAACTCAGCGTAACTCCACTCCCGCACCCCAGGGCTCGCCCCCCCGTTGGCCCCGAGGCCGAGGGCCATCGACACGGGAGCCATCGACACCGCGGCGGCGTTGGGCCGTTGCCGGCGGTGCTCGGCGAACGGGACGGCGATCGAGATCCACTCCGGTGGCGGGCACCTGTGTTCCTCGTTCCAGCGGGTGAGTTGCAGAGTCTCCGCCGCGCTCAACATGCGCTGCTCGGAGAGCTTCAAGTCGGGATCGGCGACAACGCTGGCGAGCAAGGTGAGGTAGTGGCCCACCATCCGCGAGATCGTCGCCTCGTCGAAGAGTTCGGTCGAGTACTCCCAGTGGAGGCTGGCCCGCATCTCTTCGTCGCTGGCGTCGGAGCCTACCCGCTGCTCGGCCCGCGGAATGACGATCACCGTCAAGTCCATCTTGGCGGTGCGGTTTCCCCGGACCAGGAACTTGCCCTCGATGTCGCCGGGAAAATCGAGGTCGGGAATCGCCGCGTCATGAAACTGGAAGAGCACTTGGAAGAGCGGATTGCGCCCCACATGGCGCTCTGGATCGATCTCGCGCACCAACCGCTCGAGCGGCATGTCCTGATAGTTGTAGCCGCCGAGGGTCATTTCGCGGATCCGGAGCAGAAACTCACGGAAGGTCGGGTCGCCCCCCAGCTGGCCGCGCATCACCAGGCTGTTGACGATCATCCCGAGCAGCTTTTCCATCTCGGGAGTGCGCCGATTGGCGTTGGTGGTCCCCACCAGAATGTCGGTCTGGCCGCTGTAGCGGTAGAGCAGCAGATAGAAGGCGGCGAGCGTCGTCATGTAGAGGGTGAAGCCCTCACGACGGCCGAACTCGCGCAGCGCCCGGTAGGTCTCGCCCGGAATCTGATACAGGTTCATGTCGCCCGCGAAACTCGGCTGGCTCGAACGCGGCCGGTCGGTCGGCAGTTCGAGCGCCGTCGGTGCACCCTCCAGTTGCCCCGTCCAGTAGCCGAGCATCTGCTCCATCACCTCGCCCTCCATCCAGGAGCGTTGCCAGAGGGCATAGTCGGCGTACTGCACCGGCAACTCCGGCAACGGCGAGGGTTGGTTGGCGATGAAGGAGCCGTAAATCGCCTTCATTTCGCGCAACATCACGGCGAAGGACCAACCGTCATGCACGAAGTGCTGCTCCACCTGGAGCAGCTCGTGATAGTCCGCCGCCAAACGTAGCATCCACCACCGAATCAACGGCCCCTGCCCCAGGTCAAAAGGAATCTGCGTCGCCAAGGCGACCAGCCGTTCCGAAGCTTCCCCGACTTCCACCGTGGACAAACCCGACAGGTCGACGACGGGCAACGGAACGGGACTAGGCGGATGTATCCGCTGAACCGGCTCGCCGTCGACCTCCGGGAAACTGGTGCGCAGCACTTCATGGCGCCGCACGATCTCTTCCAAGGTGCGATGAAAGGCGCCCACGTGGAGCCCTCCTTGCAACCAAATCGTGACCTGAAAGTTGTAGGCCTTGTTGCCGCCCCCCGAAAGACGGTCGAGGAACCAGACCCGCTCCTGGGGAAAGGAGAGCGGAATCTTGCGCCCATCCCGAGGTAGGGCAAGCAAGGGGGGCAACTCGGGAACCGGCGCGGCGTCGCTCCCCCGCGCGTCGCTATCGCCCACGATCTCGGCCAGTTCGGCGACCGTCGGATGGTCGAAAACCGCCGTCATCGGCAACTCGGCCCCCAGTGAGGAGCGCACCTGGCCGGTCAACCGGGCGACGAGCAGCGAGTGACCGCCGAGTTCGAAGAAGTCATCCTCGACTCCGATCCGCTCGACGCCCAGAAGCTCGCACCAAATGCCGGTCAGAACCTCCTCCACGGGGTTGCGCGGCGCCCGATAGCCGCTCGCCAACTCCGGCCGTTGCGGCCCCGGAGCGGGCAGCGCCCGGCGGTCAATCTTGCCGGTGGCGGTGAGCGGGATTTCTGGAAGCTCGACAAAGTAGGCGGGGACCATGTACTTGGGTAAGGAGCCGCCCAGGGCCCGACGCAGGTCGATGGCGCTCAGCCCGTCTTCGGCGACCTCGCTCGCCACCCAGTAGGCGGCGATGCGGTCGTCACCGTTGCCGCCGCGCACCGTCACCACCGCGTCGCGCACCCCACCGAGGGCGCGCAGCGCCATCTCGATCTCCCCTAGCTCGACGCGGTACCCGCGGACCTTGACTTGGTGATCGATGCGTCCACGGAACTCGAGCTGGCCGTCGCGATGGCGCCGAGCCAGGTCGCCACTGCGGTAGAGACGCTCGCCCGGCCGCGCGGCGAAAGGGTCCGGCCGAAAGGCGGCCGCGGTCTCGGCTGGACGACCGAGGTAGCCCCGCGTCAGGCCAGCACCCCCGAGGTAGAGTTCGCCATCGGCGAGCGGCGGCACCGGCTCCATCGTCGCCGCAAGGAGGTAGGTGCGCGCGTTCGCGATCGGCCGCCCGATCGGCACCAGCGAGCGCTGCTCCGGCCGGGGATGGGTGAGGTCAGCCCTAGTGGTCACCACCGTCGCCTCGGTGGGGCCGTAGGTGTTGAACAGGGTCGGCGGACTCGCGCCAGTGCCCTTGAGAGCACTCTCCATCGCCCGGCGCCAGACCTCCACTCGGTCGCTCTGAGCCTCCTCGCCGCCGATGATCACCACCCGCAGCGACTCCGGGATCGCGATCTCGTCACCCCGGTCGACACTCTTCGCCATCTCCAGGGCTAGGTCGCCCCAGAAAGCGGTGGGCAGATTGAGCACGGTGATCCCTTGATCGCCGACCCGGCGCAAGAAGTTGGCGGTCACCTCATCGCGCAACACCAGGGTGGCACCGGTCGACAGCGCCGGGAAGATCTCTTCGAAACTGGTATCAAACGCGATCGAAGAGAACTGCAACAGGCGGTCTTGCGGCCCCACGGCGTAGACCTCAATCGAGTCCTGGCTGTAGTGCAACGCGGTCGCGTGCGGCACCCCAACACCCTTGGGCTTACCGGTCGACCCCGAGGTGTAGATGACGGCCGCGAGGTTGGCTGGGATCGCCGTGCTGGGTGCGAGTTCACCCAGCTCAGTGGGTTCCCGCGCCGCCGCGTCGAAATCGATTCGCGGCAGATCACAAGTCTCTAGAGCCCCCTTGGCGTCCGGCGCCACCACCAGGACCCGCGCTCGCGAGTCCTCCACCATGAAGGCCAGGCGGTCGGCGGGATAGCTGGGATCGAGCGGCAAGTAACCACCGCCCGCGCGCAGCACACCGAGCATGGCGATAATGAAATCCAGGGAGCGCGAGCCCAGGAGACCGACCACCACATCTGGACCCACTCCCTTCCCGCGCAACTCGATGGCCAGCGCTCGGCTGCGCAGCTCCACCTCGGCATAGCTCATCCGCCGCGGGTCATCGCCCAGCAGATCCGCGGCGAGCGCCACCTGCCCAGGCCACTGCCGAGCCATCTCCTCGAAAGGTTGATGCAATAGACCGGTGGTGCGCTCTATCATCTCCCCGTGGCCCGCGGCCAGAACGGCCGTGCGCTGCGTCTCGTCCAGGAGCTGGATCTCACCCAGCCGGGCCTGAGGGTGATCGACAAAGGCCCGCAGGACGGTCTCGAGACTTGCCAAGAGTTGTCGAACCGCCGTTCGATCGAAACGGTCGCGATGGTAGAGGGAAGTCACCTTCAGCCCCCCTTCGTGGAGGCTGACCATCAGCGAGAAGGCGAAGTTGCCAGCCTCCCGCAGCTCGCACTCCTCGATGGTCAGGCCGGAGTCCTCGAAGTCCGTCCCCTCCACCGGGTAGTTCTCGAAGATCACCACGCTCTTGAAGACCTCTTCCCGGCGCGGTAGATCGCTCCAGGCGCGAATCTGCTCCCCGGCCAAATACTCGAACTGGCGCGACTCCACTTGCCTCTCCTGCAGCTGAGCCAACCAATCGCCGAGCCGCTGCACTGGATCGAGACGAACGCGCGCTGGCAAGGAGTTGATAAACAGACCGACCATCCGCTCGACCCCTGGCAGATCCGCCGGACGGCCGGAACAGAGGGCGCCGAAGGTGACGTCATCGAGGCGGTTGTAGCGCGCCAGCACCATCGCCCAGGCGGCCTGGAACAGGGTGTTCAGGGTGACCCGGTTGCCACGCGCCAAGGTGCGCAGCCCCTCGGTCAGCTCCGGGTCCACCATCACCGCGAGCTGGGCGGAGCGCTCCTCGCCGGGGGCCAACGTCCGGCCGGTGCCATCGAGGGGCAGCGGCGTCGCCGCGTCGAAGCCGGCCAGCTCACGGCGCCAGAAACTCTCCGCCCGCTCCACCTCTTGCTCCTGAGTCCAGGCGACAAAGTCACGAAACTTCTCCGCCGGGGGCAACTCGGCATCGACTCCTTCCACCGCTGCCTGATAGAGCTTGTGGACCTCGCTCAGAATCAAAGCCATCGACCAGCCATCGACCAACATGTGGCTATAAGTCCACAGAAACCGGAACCGGACCTCGCCGACCCGCGCCAGGGCACAGCGCATCAAGGGTGCTTGATCGAGGGTCAAGCCGCGACTTCGATCCGCTTCGAGCAGCTTCCTCCAGCGCCGCTCCTGCTCGTCAGCGGAGAGCTCTCTCCAGTCGTATTCCTCCCAAGGAAGATCGAGATCGCGGCGCACGACCTGCAAAGGACGATCGCGCTTGGCCCATAGGAACTGAGTGCGCAACGCCGCATGCCGATCGAAGACCGCTTGCCAACCCTCGCGCCACGCCGCCGGGTTGAAGGAACCGGCGAGGATGCAGCTGTACTGCTCGAGGTAGACCTCGGGGTACTGATTCTCGAGCAGCATGTACAACAACATGCCGTGTTGAGTCGGCGGTAGCAGGTAGATGTCTTCCACGTTCTTGCGATTCATGGGTGTCTCCGGCGCTCGATGGCGGTCACGGTCAAGATCGATCACAGCTCGGCCAGTAGGGATTCCAGTTCGTCGGAACTCAGTTCAGCATCAGGAAAATGGTCGACGAGCTGTCGCGCGGCGGGAGCGGCACTTGCCAGCAACGAGCGCAAGCCGTCGAGTGTCGCGGCGGCGAGCGCCTCGACAGCGCCGCGGGAGAGGCGCTCAGGATCGAAGGACCACTCGACCCCCAGAGCGCCCTCGTCGTGAGAACCTTGGATGGCCAGCAGCCAGCCGCGCGCGGGGGCGTCGAAGGCGGCGGGGGCACAGCCCCAACCGGGCCCCGGTGGCTCCGCTCGCCACCATCGGTAACCGACCTCCACCGCCAACTCGGCAGGCAAGGTGATCCCCCAAATCGCCGCTAACCGCCGGCTTCGGCGCAACTGACGGCGAACTCTCGGCACCGTCGCCGCGAGCGTGCGCTCGATCTCCAGGATCACCGGCACGGGAGGCGCGAAAGCTCCCACCGCCTCCCGCGCCAATCCCCAACGACTCCGTTCAGCGGCCTGGGCTCCGACCGCCACGACGAGGCGACGACAGGCCGACCAGGCGCAGAGGGTCTGGAGCGTCGCCGCGAGCAAGAATTCCGAGAGCTCACCGTCCAGGGCCGAGGAAAGCGAAGTCAGATCCTGGGTCGCGGCCGTCGACAAGCGCAGGCGCACCACGGACTCGGTCGAGGACTCCCCGTGGCGCGCGGTAACGGCGTCCGGGGGCGAGGCCAACCCCGCATCGCTCGCCAAGGCGCCCGCCGTTTGGCCGGCCAGCCGCCGCCACCGGTCATCGTCGTCGGCCGGCGGAGCCCCGCGCCCCAGCCGCCCCAACTCAACGAGCGTTCGGGTGGTCGGCGCCGCCTCATCGCTCCGTGTCTCTTCGCCCTCCAGCCGACCGACCAAGGTAGCGAGCAAGGGCGGCCAGGAGCTCTCGTCGAGGGCCAGGGGGTGGGCCGCGAGAACGAGCTCGCTCGCTGCCCCATCGTCGACCAGCGCCGCTACCAAGAGAGGGCCGGAGGCGCTGTCGAGGCGGCGAAGCAGCGCCCGCGTCACCGCCTGGCGCGCCTGGGAACGGCAGAGAGTCAGCTGCACGCGAGAGACCGTCGGAACCACCCCCTTACCCGCTTCGAAGATCTCGATGGGATCGCCCCTCACGAAGCGACCGCCCAGGCTCGGGTAGGTGGCAACGACATCGCGCAGCGCCGCTTCCAGCTGCCGCCGAGAGATCGGACGGGGTGGGCGCACAACCCTCACCTCGCCGATCCTGGCCCAGCTGGGAGCGGCGAGTAGCCAGCGCTGCGCCGGGGTCAGAGTCCAGCCTTCGTCGCTCTCCACGTCGTCCTCGGCCAGGGCCGCCAAAGCAGCTACCGTCGGGTGACGGAAGAGGTCCCGCGGGGTGAAATGCAGCCCTCGGTCAGCGGCCATCGAGACCACGCGGATGGCCAGGATGGAGTCCCCTCCGAGGGCGAAGAAGTTGTCCTCGACGCTCAGCCGTTCGCAGCCCAGAACCTCACTCCAGATGGCGGCCAAGGCCCGTTGCCCGGCGCCGCGCGGGGCCACGAAGGCGGCCTTGCCAGCCACCACCGAGACTTCCCCCAGCGCCGCGAGGGCCTTGCGGTCGACCTTCCCGCTGGAGTTGAGCGGTAAACTCTCGACGGCCATCAGGAGGGCCGGGATCATGTACCCGGGTAGACGGTCTCCCAGAGCCGAGCGCAGCGCTTCAGCCTCCAGCTCCAACCCGGAACTCGCGACCAAGTAGGCCACCAAGCGGCGCTCACCGGGAGCCTCTTCCTGAACAAGAGCCACCGCGTGAGCCACCTCGGGGAGCGTTTCCAGGACCGACTCGATCTCGCCGAGTTCGATCCGAAAACCGCGTACCTTGACCTGGCTGTCGAGCCGACCGAGGAGCTCAAGCTTGCCATCCGCGCGGCGTCGAGCCAGATCTCCGCTGCGGTAAATGCGCGCTCCGCTCAGCGCGGCGAAGGGATCGGGGACGAACCGTTCGGCGGTCAACGCCGGGCGCCCCAAGTAGCCGCGGGCCACCCCGACGCCGCCGATCCACAGTTCTCCCATCACCCCCAAAGCCACCGCCCGCCCTCGGGGATCGGCCAGGACGATCTGGGTGTTGGCGATCGGCCGCCCCACGGTCACCTTAGGGCTCGCCTCGCCGTGGCCGCGGATGCGTTCAGCGCTAGACCAGACGGTGGTCTCGGTGGGCCCGTAGACGTTCCACAGCTGGCTACACCGCGCCGCCAGCCAACCCGCCAACTCCGCCACCAGCGCCTCACCACCACACAGCACCTTGAGCGCGGCCCGACCCTGCCAGCCGCCCTCGATCAACAGTCGCCAGCCCGCCGGGGTGGCCTGCATCACGGTCGATCGCCGCCATCAAAGAGGCGGGATCGGCCGCCACCTCGCTCTCGACCAGTTCGACTCGTCCGCCGACGGACAAGGGCAACAGCAATTCCAGAACCGAGATATCGAAGCCCAGGGTGGTGATGGCGAGCATCACATCGTGCGCCTCCATTCCCGGTCGAAGGGCCATCGAGCTGAGGAAGTTTCCCACCGAGCGGTGGCTGACTTCGACCCCTTTGGGGCGACCGGTCGAGCCCGAGGTGTAGAGGACGTAAGCCCGGGAATCCACTTCGTGACGAACCACGGGCATCGGTTCGACGAGCCCGCGAGCCCGCGCTGGGTGCACCCGTCCATCGCGTTCCAACTCCAGCCGTGGGGCGGCGGTGCGCGGCAGAAGCTCGAGCGCCTCGCGCGAAGCGAGAAGAAGGGCCACCGTCGAATCCTCGAGGATCCAGCGCAATCGCTCGGCGGGGTGTGAGGGGTCGAGGGGCAGGTAGGCGCCGCCCGCCGCGAGCACCCCGAGCATCCCCACCACCATGCCGAGATC
>QIHU01000370.1 GCA_003231035.1 Acidobacteriota bacterium | reverse complement strand
AACCAGGCCGCGGCCGCGCGCCGCCTTGGGCTCACTCGCCAGGCTCTGTCCTATCTTGTTAAACAGTTGAAGCTGCGGACCTAACTAAGATTTTTGGATGCGTCGACTCGGAAGGTTGACTTTCTTTTCGATAATCAGTTTCCTTGAGAGACAATCTTACTCAGTCTCGTATCCGGCCTTCATTCAGTGTTTCGGGCCTGGTCTTTCCAGACTGACTATCCCAGCCTATTTTTCAAAATGAAAAGGAGAGTTCCCATGGCGACCAAGGCGCGTGCGAAGAAAACCACCCGCTCAGGACGAAAGCTCTTGACCCTGTCGGAGGTTTCGAAGCGGACGAAGATCTCGATGCCGACCCTGCAACGTTACAAGAAATTGTACCAAGATCGAATTCCATCTGAAGGCGAAGGGCGTAAGCAGCGCTACTACGTCAAGTCCTTGGCGGTCTTCAAAGAGATCAAGAAGGAAAACATCAGCAAGCGCGGCCGTCCGCGCAAGAGCGCGAGCGCGGGAACGACCGCCGCGAAGCCTTCGCTGCCGCCCAAGAAGACGAGCACAGCCGTGCTCGAGACGGGGGAGAAGCTCTTGACCTTGACCCAGGTCCAGGAGGCCACCGGGATTTCCTACCCGACTCTCCTGCGCTACAAGAAGAACTTCCTGAACCGCTTGCCGCACAAGGGTAAGGGGCGCAATCTTCGATTCAAGCCGGAAGCGGTCGCGGTGTTTACCGAGATTCGAAGCAAGAGCAAACGGGGAGCGCCGAAGAAGGCGCACCGGGGTCGCAAGGCCGCTGGTGCCACCGGAGCGGTCAGGGCCGTCGCGGCGGCTTCCGTGGCGACGTTGCTGGAACTTCCCCGTGAAGCCGAAAAGCGGATTCGGGAACTGGAGAAGACCTACAACCAGCTGCAGAAGAAGTTCGACCGTTTGATCAAGAAACTCAAGAAGCCGCTGGTGTAGCTTTAGAGACGATCGATGGGTCAGAGCCCACCCTTTTTTCGCGGGGTGGGCTTTTTCTTTGCGTGGCGGGCCGATCCTCATACCCAAGGTGATCCCAGCCGCGTTCTTCGATGGGGTGCAGCTTGCCGTCGATGGCCAAACGGAGTGGCCGTTGTTCAGAAAGGACCCCGATCGATCTGGCCGCGGGGAAGAACTCTCGGGGCGGGCGCACCCGTGGTGGCAGGGTGAAGAGGAGCACGTAGTCCTCGCCTCCCGCGAGCATCAGGTCTAGGGAGTTAAGGCCGAGTCGCTGACACAACGGCTTGAAATCGGCGGCGGTTGGCAAGGTGCGGTGGTCGAGAACCGCGCCAACCTGGCTAGCCCTGCAGAGGCGGTGGAGGTCCAAGGAAAGACCATCCGAGAGGTCGATCGCGGCGCTACGCGTTCGTTTGGCTAGCCAGCTACCTAGGGATAGTTGGGGCCGCGGGGCCAGATGGCGACGTACCGCTCGCCGCGCCGCCTTGAGCAAACGCGGGGAAGGCGGGGATCTTGAGAGGAGGGAAGCGGGCAGCTCGATCGCCCGGCCCTTGGGACGCGCCCCGAGGGCGAGGAGGTGACACCCGAGGGCGGACTCTCCGAGGGTGCCCCCCACCCAGAGGCGGTCTCCGGGCCGTGCTCCGCGACGCTCGACCCAGCGCTTTGCCGCGGGCTCGCCGACGAGAGTGAGGGCGGCGGTCCAGGTCGGACTGGTCGCCAGATCGCCGCCAACCAGGTGCAGGTCGTGAGCCTTGCAAGCGGCGACAAAGGCACGGAAAAAGGCGCGGTGGTCAAAGCCCCGGGGAGCGGCCAGGGCGAGCAACGCATAGCGCGGTATGGCGCCCACTGCCGCCAGGTCCGAGAGATTGACCGCCAGGAGGCGTCGGGCCAGGAGCTGGGGTGAAAGGCCAGGCTGGAAATGAACCCCTTCGATCTGCGTATCGGTGGTCCATGCCCAGGGTCCACCGGCGGGAAGAAAGGCGGCGTCGTCGCCGATCGCCTCTCCGCCGGCTCCGGCGGCGAACTGGCGTAGCCAGCCGGTGAGCCGATCTTCAAAGCTACCGCTCATCGGGCCTCTTCGGAGTCACTTGGCAAGCAAGGCGTGTTCGAGAACCTCACCGAGGTGTTCGGCGAATTTGAAGGTGAGCCCTTTCTTGATCGGTTCCGGAACTTCGACCAAGTCGCGTTGGTTGAGTTTGGGCAACAAGAGTGTCTCCACGCCGGCCAGTCGGGCAGCCATGATCTTCTCTTTGAGGCCGCCGATCGGCAGGATGTCGCCGCGCAGGGTGATCTCTCCAGTCATCGCCAGTCGCCGGTTCACCGGTCGGCCGGTGAAGACCGAGATGATCGCGGTCGCCATGGTGATACCTGCCGATGGTCCATCCTTGGGGATCGATCCGGCGGGGACGTGGACGTGAATATTGTGCTTGGAGAAGAACTCGGAGTCCGCGCCGTTGCTATCTTCAGCCGCAGCTTGCCGGGCGGCGTAGACTCGCGCGAAGCTCAGCGCTGCTTGGGCCGACTCGCGCATCACTTCGCCGAGTTGCCCGGTGAGGACCAAGTCGCCTTTGCCCGGGGTTGCCACCGCTTCGATAAACAACAGGTCGCCGCCGGCCGCGGTCCAGGCAAGACCGGTGGCGACGCCGACTCGGTCGTGGCTCAACAGCTCTTCGAGATGGAATTTCGCCGGACCCAAGAGCCGTTCGATCTGTTTCGGAGTCACCCGCAACTGGCGATCTTCCCCTCGCGCAACCCGTACCGCCACCTTGCGGCAGACGGCCGCGATCTCGCGTTCGAGGTTTCGCAGGCCCGCTTCCTTGGTGTAGGAGGAGATCAAACAGGAGATTCCGGGGCGGGTGAAGGCAACGTTCTTGCCGTCGATGCCGTGGGCCTCGGTTTGTTTCGGGATGAGATGACGCTTGGCGATCTGTTGCTTTTCGTCCTCGGTATAGCCGGTGAGACGAAGGACCTCCAAGCGGTCGAGGAAGGCCGGTTGGATGGGGTCGAGCAGGTTGGCGGTGGCGATGAACAGTACCTGCGAGAGGTCGTAGGGAAGTCCCAAGAAATGATCCGAGAAGGAGGAATTGTGTTCTGGGTCGAGGACTTCGAGCAGTGCCGAGGAGGGGTCGCTGCGGTAATCGGCGCCGATCTTGTCGATCTCGTCCAACATGAAGACCGGGTTGCTAGTTCCGGCTTGACGAAGACTTTGTAGGATGCGGCCGGGAAGTGCTCCGACATAGGTTCGACGATGGCCGCGGATCTCTGCCTCGTCGCGGACTCCACCCAAGGAAAGGTGGACGAACTGGCGTCCCAGGGCGCGAGCGATCGAACGGCCGAGCGACGTTTTGCCGACCCCGGGAGGGCCGACGAAACAGAGGATCGGACCTCGGCTATCCTTCTTCAACCGCCGCACCGCGAGGTACTCGATGATCCGTTCTTTGATCTTCTCCAACTCGAAGTGATCTTCGTCCAGAATCCGGCGGGCATGATCGAGATCGAGGTTGTCGGCGCTGTAGGTGTTCCAAGGTAGGTCGGTCAGCCAGTCGAGATAGGTGCGCAGGACCGAGGTCTCGGCACTCTCGGGATGGCTGCGTTCCAGTCGGCGAATCTGGCGCTCCATCTCCTCCAGCGCGATTGTGGAGAGCTCCTTGTCTTTGACCGCCCGGCGGTAGCCCTCGATGTCGCTGGCCAGCTCATCGCCTTCTCCGAGTTCGTCTCGGATCGCCTGGAGCTGCTGACGCAGGTAGTACTCACGTTGCGAGCGGTCCATCTCGCCGCGCGCCTGTGAAGAGATCTCCTGCTGCATGGTGAGAACCTGCACCTCACGGTTGAGCAACTTATTGACCTTCTCCAGCCGCTCGATCGGATCTGAGATCTCCAGCACCTGCTGGCCCTCGTCGACTTTGATCTCGAGATTGCTGGCGGCGAGGTCAGCCAGACGGCCGGGGTCGTCCAAATTGGAGGCGATCACCATCACCTCGGGGGAGATACCCCGGCCCAAGTTGACCACATGATCGAGGTTCTCTTTGAGATTGCGGGTCAAGGCTTGCGCGTTCATGGCGCTCTTGTCGTCGATCCTGGCCTCTTCGATAAGTTGGATCTTGCCTTGCAGGAAGGGCTCCGTCTGGCCTAGGTGTTCGAGCCGAGCACGGGCCAGCCCTTGCACCAAGATACGGGTGCGGCCGTCGGGCAGCTTGAGCATGCGCATGATGGCCGCCGCGGTGCCGACCGAGTAGAGCCCGTCTGCGTCGGGATCGTCAACCGTGGGGTCGCGCTGCGACACCAAGAGCAGCAACCGATGGGTGGCCAAGGCCCGATCGATCGCCACCATGCTCTTGTCCCGCCGGACCGACAAGGGCAGGATGATGTAGGGGAAGAGCACCGCATCTTTGAGCGGTAGCACCGGGAGCACATCCGGGATATCGGTGACTAGATCCGGTGACTCTAGGTCTGGTTTCTTGCTTTTCCTTGCCATGCTGGGCTCAGCGGGGTCCAGTCGAAGTCACGCCAATCACCCCTTCTCCTCGACCAGTGCCCGAACCTCTTCCATGAAGGCGCCAACATCCTCGAACTGGCGGTAGACGGAGGCGAAGCGAACGAAGGCGATGGGGTCGAGGCTGCGCAGCTTCTCCATCAGAAGGGCTCCGATCTCGCTAGTGGGGATCTCTCGGTCCTTGGCTTGATGAAGGAGAGCTTCCGCCGTATCGACGATCTCATCGAGCTGCTTGACCCCCACTGGTCGTTTCTCGCAAGCCTTGAGCAGGCCGCTGAGCAATTTCTTGCGGCTGAACTCCTGGCGCGTACCGTCGCTCTTGATTACCAAGTACGGGATGTCCTCGATCTGCTCGTATGAGGTGAACCGCCGTTGGCAAGACAAACACTCGCGGCGTCGACGGATGGTCAATCCCTCCTTGCTCTCGCGGGAGTCGACGACGCGATCGTTGTTGGAGGAGCAGTAGGGGCACTTCATGGCTTTGGAATTATGGCTTTGGAATTCGCTTCGTAGCCCTCAAGCCATCGCTTGGACGGGGCCGGTTCCCGTGGGTCCTACAGGTGATACCGGCTCGCGGAGTGGTCTGGCGAGTGAGAGGCGAGTCGCTACGGCAGTCGATTGAGGGCAATGTTGAGCTTGAGCTGGACCTTCTTCAGGTCCTCGGTGTTGTCGATCTCGACTTCGAAATCCTTGATCGACTCGACGATCTGGTTGTCGTCGTCTTGAATCTGAAGGTTGAGGAAGAATCGGCGGGCCCGTTGAAAGTCGGTGCCCTTGAGAGAAAGCTGAATGTCGCGGTACAGCTGGCCGCTTCCATTGCTGGTGGGCCGAAGCCTCGATCTGGGACGGATGGTCTCTTGGCGCAACCGCTCGAGTTCGCCGAGGGCGTCGAGTTCCTTGCGTTGAGGGCGCGGCAGGGGCGCCCGTTTCGGTGCGGCCGGTTTTGGCGCGATGGGCTTCGCCGCGGCTGGCTTTAGCGATGGTTCTGGTGCCAGTGCCGGTGCCGGCTTCGGGGCCAAGGTTGGCTTTGGCGCCAATGCCGCTTTGGGTGGCGGCGTCAGCTTGGGGGTTAGGTCTGGCTGAGGGGGGACGTCCGCGTTTTTTTGGCGGGCGCGCTCGGCCGCGTTGATTTTGGCGGTCTGCGCGGCTGCCGCGGCCTGCTCAGGTGTTGCCGTGGTGGTGATCGGGGGCGCCGTGGGCGCGGCTGGTGAGATGCTGTCGCTCGACCGTGACAGCCGTTTCTTCAACGCCATCAAGGTGAGTTTGGAGACCCCCTTGAGGGTCTCGAAAACCCCTTCTCCGTTGATCGCGGTGGCTTCGAAGTGGGGCCAATTCTTGCGGTTGAGGGTCTTGTTGAGTTCCTCGATTGAGGCGATGTCGCCCAGGTCCCGCTTGTTGTACTGGAGGACCAGCGGGATGGTGTTCACCGAGAGTCCCATCTCTTCGAGGTTCCCTTCCAGGTTTCGAAACGAGTCGAGGTTGGCCTGCACCATGGCGCGCTGGGAATCGGCGACAAAGACCACACCGTCGACCCCTTTGAGGACTAACTTACGAGTGGTGTTATAGAAAACCTGGCCGGGGACGGTGTAGAGCTGGAGCCGGGTCTTGAAGCCAGCGATCGAGCCGACTTCGATCGGCAAGAGATCGAAGAACAGAGTTCGATCGGTCTCGGTTTCCAGTGAGACCATCTCACCGCGCGACTCATTCTCCGTATTGGCGTAGATCCAGTGCAGATTGCTGGTCTTTCCACCCAGACCTGGGCCGTAGTAGACGACCTTGGCCGCCATCTGCATTGTGCTGTAGTTGAAGAAGACCATTTCCGCCCCCGCGGATGCCCGACTAATTGTATCGCGAACGACTCAAAATCATAGCAGTGAGTCTATCTTTGGGTCAAGAAAAGGTAATCTTAATCCCGAGTTGCGCTGTTTGACTCGACTCCGCCGGCCAGTTTGGGCCGCCCGCGAAATCGATCTCCGCGCCTCTACCTACCGCCCCTTGCGCTCACCACGGTCTAGGGGCTCCTCCCATACACTCACATTCATATCATCTTTGCCTAGCCCGAGGCGTGCAATTGCCTTTTGGTAGTCGCGCGAAGGGAGGCCGAGATGGCGCAGAGTCTCCATGGCGAGCTGGCCGCATAGCGGGATCGTCGCTCGATCCGCTTGCGCTAGCCGGCTCAAGTGACGGCCCACGGTTTCGAGATCGTCGCGCGCCAGCGGGCCGGTGATGGCGGCGGAGGGAGTCGGCGCCTCCCGGGCGGCCTCCAGGGCGCCGATGGCCAGGTCGATGTAGCCGCGAGTGACGGCCTTGTCTAGCCCCTGCTGCCGTGCGATGCGGTCGGCTGTGGCAAGGAGGGTGACCACCCCGCCCGCGGCGAGGGTGGCGGCGAAGTGGTAGAGGGGTCGGGCTGCCGTGGGTACCTCGGCCGTGGTGGCTCCCCAAGCGGCGGCGAGCCGCCGGGACAGGGCCATCGCTGGCGGCGTGCCGTCGACGGCAAAGAGCGTGCCGGCCGCTTCCCGGACCCGGCGCAGCACGCGGGGAAAGGCTTTGAGAGGATGCAAGGAACCGATCGCCGTCGCTGGGGCGAGCGGCGCCAGCACCTCGGCCCCTAAACTGCCAGAAGTATGAAGGGCGATGCGCGCCACCGGGCGGCGGCTGAGCTGGTTTGCGACGATGCCGATCGCGGGATCTGAAACGGCAATCAGGAGGAGATCGGGCAGGCGAGTTGGCGACGGATCTTCCGCGCCCGCTGTGCCTTCGCCCGCTTCGCCGATGCCGCGGCGGCTGGATCGGCCAAGCTCGGCGATCGGCAGCGCTTGCGCACAGAGGCTCTCGGCCCATGATTCCACCCTTTCGGGATGCCGGGCGCCGACCTCGACCAGGGTCGCGCCGCACTCCACCAACCAGTGAGTCAAACTCGATCCTACTTTCCCCGGTCCCACCACCGAGAAGCGCACGCCATGGAGCGATCCCCGAGGGGAACTCCCGTCTTTGGCCCTCGCCATAGTGGTCGCGGTGCTCACTGCGCTACAATAGCGGCCAGTCCTGGGGCCCGACAAGCCATCTGGTGCCACGCGGGATGGCCCAAAACTAGCAACGACCGTTTTCGCCGCACAACTACGGCTATCCTCGCGCAATTGCAATGACCCCCTCCCCGCCCGCTCACCAACTGTCTGATCGCGATTGCGAGATCCTCAAAGAGGTCGTGGTCAAGTACATCTTGACCGCTGAACCGGTGAGTTCTCGCACCGTGGCGAAGAGCAGTGCGCATGGGCTTTCGGCGGCGACCATCCGCAATACGATGGCCGACTTGGAGGAGGGTGGGTACCTGTACCAGCCACACACTTCGGCCGGTCGCGTACCGACCCACCAGGGGTACCACTTGTTTATCGACGAGTTGATGGACTCGCAGAACTTGCCGATCCAGCAGCGTCGGTTCATCGACGAGAATCTCAGCGAAGCGTCGGAGGGCGCCGGCAATCTGATGAGCCTCACCGCTCAGATGCTCTCGGAGCTCTCACACCAGGTGAGCGTCGTCCTGACCCCGGCGATTGGCGAGACGGTCCTCAAGGCGGTGGATTTCGTGGCCCTCTCGGGCCGGAAGGTACTCTGCGTCGTGGTTTCCTCCACCGGCTTCGTGGACAACAAGATCTTGGAGACGGAGGAGCCGCTGTCGCGGGAGGATTTGACCTTCATCTCGAACTATCTGACCGAAAACTTCGCCGGCATGACGGTCAGCGAGGTGCGTGAGCAGTTGTTGCTGATGATGGCCGAGGAACGGGCGCAGGTGGACCGATTGCTCAGCCTGTCGATCGATCTCGCCCGCCGCGGTCTCGATCCGACCTCGGGGCCGGAACTGTTTTTCGAAGGCGCGGCGGAGCTCCTCAACTACCCCGAACTCGAGGACATCACTCGCGTTCGGCAGCTCTTCGACACCTTCTCGCGCAAAGCACAGCTGGTGAAGCTGTTGAATCAGTACATGAGCGGGGATGGCGTACGGGTAGTCATCGGTGACGATAGCGATGTAACCTCGGAGCTCGATTTCAGCCTAGTTACCACCAGTTACGGAATTTCCGGCCGCAGGCTGGGGTCGGTGGGGGTATTTGGACCATCGCGGATGGAGTATGGGCGGATGATTCCGCTGGTCGATTATCTCGGAGAGTCCCTAAGCCGGGCCTTGGCGCACTCTTTTAGTGGCCGACCCCAGGACTGACCGTCTCGAGGCCATGGAGAATCGACCTGCTGACCAACGAGAGAAGAGAAATGAGCGACGCTGAGGAGACCCCTTCCACCATGGGAGAGAGCACGATGGAAGAGAGACTGAAAGAACACCTCGAAGACGACGATGTCGAAGTCTGGGTGGTCAATGAGGATGGAGAGTCGATCGAAGAGGATCTGACCTCGGAATCGCCGCCGGGCGTGGAGTCGCCGGACGTGTCGCCGCAAGAGAGTTCCCAGCTGCGCACCGAGTTGGAAGAAATGCGCAATCAGCGGATGCGAACGCTGGCTGATTTCGACAACTTCCGCAAACGGGCGGAGCGGGAGAAGGCCGACATCAAACGGTACGCGTTGATCGAACCCTTGCGCGAACTGCTTCCGGTGATCGACAATCTGGAGCGGGCGTTGCAGGCCGACGGCTCGGTCGAAGATCTGAAGCTCGGGGTCGAGATGACCCTGACCCAGTTGCGCGAAATGTTGCGCCGTCGCGGATTGCAGCAAGTGCCGGCGGCTGGCCATCCTTTCGATCCGGCGGTCCACGACGCGGTTTCGCGCTTTGAAGACGAGACCGTGAGTCAGCCCACGGTGGCGGATGAGTTGCAGAGCGGATACCTGCTGCATGATCGACTCTTGCGGCCGGCGATGGTGCGAGTCGCCATGCCGCCTGAAGGCAACGGTGCCGACGACGCTGGCGATGATCAAGAATGAGTTTGCCGTGGTGCACGGCCGCGATCTGGATACCCTCTTGTCATCAGGACGCGGTCATAACAACGCGAGGACTCGCGCCCCTCTCGCGGTGAGGGTTGGCGGGAGTCTCAGCGGCGGAGTGGAGACAAGCCTTTGAGTAAGATCATCGGAATCGATCTTGGTACCACCAATAGTTGTGCCGCGTTGGTCGAGGCACTGGCGCCGCGTGTCCTGCCGAATCGCGAGGGCAGTCGGACCACGGCATCGATCGTCGCTTTCACCGAAGAGGGAGACCGGCTGGTGGGGCAGATCGCCAAGCGGCAGTCGATCACCAATCCGGCGAATACGATCTACGCGGTTAAGCGGCTACTCGGACGCAAGTTCGATGATCCCGAAGTCCAGCGTGCCAGCGAGGTCTTGCCGTACCACATGGTCCGCGCCCCCAATGGCGACGTGCGTGTGCAGGTGGGCGACAAGGAGTTTAGTCCGCAAGAGATATCCGCTTTCATCATGGCGGAGATTCGAGGCTTTGTCGAAGAGGCGTTGGGCGAGAAAATCGAGCAGGCGGTGGTCACCGTTCCGGCCTATTTCGATGATGCGCAGAGGCAAGCGACCAAAGACGCGGTGCGCATCTCCGGCCTCGAAGTCTTGCGGATCATTAACGAACCCACGGCGGCGGCGCTCGCCTATGGTCTGGACAAGCAGACGGGCAACCGCACGATCGCCGTCTATGACCTCGGTGGCGGTACCTTCGATGTCTCGATTCTCAACCTGTCCGAGGGGATCTTCGAGGTCAAGTCGACAGCGGGCGATACCTACCTCGGCGGTGAAGATTTCGACCAGGCGATCATGAACTGGATGATCGAGGGATTCCTCGACGAGGTCGGCATCGACTTGCGCCAGGATCGGATGGCCCTGCAGCGCCTCAAAGAGGCCGCCGAGCGCGCCAAATGCGAACTCTCGATCGAGACCGAGGCGGCGATCAACCTACCGTTTATCTCGGCCGATGAGAGCGGCCCGCGCCACCTCGCGCGGACCCTGTCGCGCGACAAGTTTGAAGGGTTGGTGGCCGACCTGGTGGAGCGCACCGAAAAGCCCTGCCTAGACGCCATCGAGCAGGCCGGCATGCGGGCGGACGAGATCGACGATATCCTGGTGGTCGGCGGTCAATCGCGCACCCCGCTGGTACAGCGGCGAGTCGAGAAGATCTTTGGCAAGAAACCCAACCGAGAGATTAACCCCGAAGAGGTGGTCGCCATGGGAGCGGCGATCCAAGGCAGCATCTTGCGCGGCGACATCAAGGATTTGGTGCTGCTCGACGTCACTCCGCTGTCGCTCGGAGTCGAGACCCACGGTGGACTGTGTACCCGGTTGATCGAGCGCAACTCGACCATTCCCACCAAGAACACCCAGATCTTCACCACCGTGGCCGACAACCAGGACACGGTGGAAGTGCACGTCATCCAAGGTGAACGCGAGATCGCGGGCGAGAACCGTTCTCTCGGCCGCTTTGAGCTGGTGGGAATCCCGCCGGCTCCACGGGGAGTTCCCCAGATCGAAGTGACTTTCGCCATCGACTCCAACGGCATCGTCAACACCTCGGCGCGCGACCTGGCGACCGGCTTGTCGCAGTCGATCGAGATCAATCCGGCGGGTGGCCTGTCGCAAGAGGAAATCGATCGCTTGGTCCGCGAGGCGGAAGAACATCATCAAGAAGATTTGCAGCGCAAGGAAATGCGCCGGTTGAAGAACCGGTTGGAAGGGCTGATCCACAACAACGAGCGGGTGTTCAACCAATTCAAAGACCTGTTGTCGATCAAGGATCGTAAGAAAGTTAGCGAGACCCTACTGCGGGCCCGAACCTCGGTGGGGGAAGACAGCCGGGCGGAACTAGAAGCCGCGATGTACGACCTCAACTCGATCTCTCGCCTCCTCTCCGATGTCATGCTGCAACAAACGAGCAGCGAAGAAGAGTTGCCCGGACTCTGACCTGCCGCCCGGGCCTACACCACCCAACCCACCAGAGCTAGACAATACAATGCGTGATTATTACGAGGTGCTGGGCGTTGAGCGCAACGCGGAGCCGCGAGCCGTCAAATCGGCCTACCGCAAGCTGGCCCAGAAGTACCATCCCGACCGCAACCCAGGCGACAAGAAAGCCGAAGAGAAATTCAAAGAGGCCGCCGAAGCCTACTCGGTTCTCGGCGACGCGGAGAAGCGAGCGCGCTATGACCGCTTTGGCCACGAGGGGACCAGTCGAGGCGGTTTTGATCCGACCATCTTCGCCGACTTCTCGGACATCCTTGGCGACATCTTCGGTTTTGGCGGTGGTGGCGGGCGCGGCGGCGGTCGGCGGGCGAGCCGAGGTGCTGACCTGCGCTACGACCTGCGACTGACCTTCGAAGAGGCAGCTTTCGGCACCGAGACCAAGCTGCGGCTGCCGCGCCATGAGGGGTGCGACGAATGTAGCGGCAGCGGCAGTGATGGCGGTGCCGCGCCGGTGAGCTGTCAAACCTGCGGCGGCCGTGGTCAAGTGCGGGTCCAGCAGGGATTCTTCACCATGGCCCAGACTTGCCCCCACTGCCGGGGAGAGGGTTCCAAGATCTCCGATCCATGCAGGGTCTGCAAGGGCGATGGGCAGGTGGTCCGCGAACGCGAATTGGAAGTTTCGATTCCCGCCGGGGTCGATCGAGGTTCCCGGCTGCGCCTCACCGGCGAGGGCGAACACGGTCGCCATGGAGGGCCCGCGGGCGACCTCTACGTGGTCTTGGAAGTCGAGGATCATTCCCGCCTTCGTCGGGAAGGGGCGCAAGTGGCCAGCGACGAGGACGTCAGCTACGCCCAAGCGGTCCTCGGATCGACGATTGAGGTCGAGACGCTGCACGGCACCGAGAGGCTGGAGGTACCGCCGGGAACTCAGGCAGGCAAGCTCTTCCGGTTGCGGGGCAAGGGCATCGAGCGGCTGGATCGGCGCGGCCGAGGGGACCATCTGGTACAGATTCGACTCAAAGTGCCCAAACCGCGCGATCTCGATAGCGAGCAGCTCGACCTGCTGCGGCAGCTAGCTGTATTGGACGGTGAGGAAGTGCGCGAGGGCGGCGTGCTGAGTAAGGTCAAGGAGCTGATCACGGGCGGCTAGCTGCTCGTGACTCGAAACACAGTGGCTGCTACCTTCCTGCGCTTGACCTATCGTTTGCCGATCGCCTTGGAGGAGGAGTGGATCGCCGCCTTGTGGTCGGCTGGAACCCTGGGTCTCAGCTACCTGTCGGCGAGCGAGGAGGGTGAAGTACGGCTCGAAGCCTGGTTTGACCTGCCGGGCCCCGATCTTGACGAAGCTGGCTGGAGCGACCGTGGGTTGAATCGCGAAGCCAGGGAAGAGATCGAGGCGCGGGACTGGTTGGCCAATTGGCGGCGACTCTCGCGTCCGCGGCCGGCCGGCCAACGATTCTTGCTCGACCCCAGGGAGCCGGAAGAGGTCAGCGGTGAAGACCCCGCGTTGGGCGAGGCGTCGCGAATCCTCCTACGGTTGCCGGCACGCAATGCCTTCGGTGCCGGTAGCCACGAAACGACCCGCCTGGCGGTGGAGCTGCTAGAAAATAGGGCTTCCAAGGGTCCGGTCGGCGCGACGGTCCTCGATGTGGGGACCGGCACCGGCGTGCTCGCTTTCGCGGCCTTGGCCCTGGGCGCCCGGCTGGCGATCGGCTTCGACATCGATCCGGTATCGCCATTTCAGGCGCGGACCAATAGCCGCCTCAACGCCACTGTGGTGGGCGATGGCAAGTTCGTCTGCTTCGCGGGCGATGCGCAAGCGTTGCGTGCTGGTCAGAACTACGACCTGATCGTGATCAACGTTCTACCCGACCGGATTTTGCCCACTCTGCCTAACCTGGTTGGTCGGCTGGTCCAGGGGGGAGAGTTGATTTTCTCGGGGATGGTCGAAGAGCAAGTGGGAGAGGTGGTCGATCACTGCGCGCGGTTGGGGCTGATGATGATCGAGAGTCGACAAGAGGGCGAGTGGGTGGCGCTCACCTTGGTGCGCAGTGGTCTCTTTGAAGATGGCCTCTTTGAAGGTGGTCTCTTTGAGACGGATTCGGAGACGGAAACGGCGTGACCACGCTGATCGTCTCGCCGACCGCCTTGCAAGGTGACGACGTGGTGGTGGAAGGGGACGGTTATCGCCATCTTTTCCGCGCCAAGCGGTTGGCCGTGGGCGATACTCTGCGGGTGGTCGACGGCGAAGGTAGGGCGCGTCACGGCCGGATCACGACCGTCACTCGGCGGGCGGCGACGGTGGAGCTTCAAGGCGAGGCGGCGAGCCTCGAGCCGGCGCCGCGCCTAGAACTCTGGGTGGCTCCGCCCCGCCCCCAGCGGGCCTCCTGGCTGGTGGAGAAGGCCACCGAACTCGGGGTCCACAGGGTGCGTTTTGTGCTCACCAGCAGAACCAACCGGCAGTGGGGGGAGGAGGTCCTGGCGCGCTTGGAGCGGGTCGCCAGAGCAGCGGTCGAACAATGCGGCCGGGCCCGCATCCCAGCCATCACCGGCCCTCATCCGTGGAGCGAGGTGACCACCCTGATGGCGGTCACCGAGTTCTGTTATCTCCTCGATCCGGCCGCGGAAACGCCTCAGGGACTCCCAGGTCAGCCGCTTCCGGGGCAGGCCACCACATCGCCCACCGCCGTGCTGATCGGCCCCGAGGGTGGATGGACGCAAGAGGAACGCAGCACCCTGCGCTCAGCCGGTTGTCACGATCTTTGCCTGGGGCCGAGAATCCTCAGGACCGAAACCGCCGCCGTGGCCGCGGCGGCCTTGTGGTTGGAAAGAGGGCTCTCTTGATTGACAGGATATTGCCCCGGAGCTATGATCCAAAGCCCGGCAAAGGCTTGTATTTGCAACAATTTAAGGTGCTCTGACCGCAGTGAGACTAGCGAGGTGAAAATGGTGTCGAACGATCCTTTCGAGACGGTGCGCTGGGTGTGGAAGAACGGGGAGCTGATTCGTTTTGAAGATGCATCCGTGCATGTACTGACCCACGCGCTCCACTACGGCTCCGGGTGGTTCGAAGGGATCCGTTGCTATGAGACACAGCGGGGGCCGGCCGTCTTTCGTTTGCAGGATCACATGAAGCGACTGGTGGCGTCGTGCAAGATTTTTCGGGCCGAACTCCCGTTCAGCGTGGACGAGTTGTGCCAGGCGGCGATCGAGACGATCGACGCCAATGAGTACAAGGAATGCTACGTGCGTCCAATCGTCTTTCGTGGCTTTGGCTCGCTGGGAGTCAATCCGCTCAACAACCCGATCGAGACCTTCGTCGCCGTTTGGCCTTGGGGCAAGTACCTGGGTGAAGAGGCTCTGGAGCAGGGTGTCGACGCCTGTGTTTCAACCTGGCGGCGGTTGGCGCCGAGCGGCTTCCCGGCCGCGGCGAAGGCGACTGGCACCTACCTCAACAGTCAGCTGATCAAGATGGAGGCGATCATCGGCGGCTATGCCGAGGGGATTGCCCTCGACGAAGCCGGTCACCTGTCGGAAGGGTCGGGCGAGAACCTATTCCTGGTCAGTGAAGGCGTCTTGCTGACCCCGCCTCGGGTCTCTTCGATTCTGCCGGGGATCACCCGTTCGACGATCCTCACCTTGGCCAAGGATCTGGGAATCCCCGTGCGCAGAGGGCGGCTGCCGCGCGCCATGCTCTACACCTGCGAAGAAGCCTTCTTCACCGGCACCGCCGCCGAAGTGACACCGATTCGCTCCGTCGACCGGATTCCGGTCGGTGATGGCAAGCCGGGGCCGATCACCCGCCGCTTGATGACGGCCTATCTGGATATGGTCCACGGCCGGCGCCCCGATCCCCATCATTGGTTGACCTACTGCCCGCCGGCGGCCGTGGCACGGTCAGAGAGCGAGTCGGTGGAGGTGAGATCATGAATATCAACGATTTGCTGAAAGTGGCGGTCGAGCGCAAGGCTTCCGATCTTCATCTCAAGGTCGGTAGCAACCCGGTCATTCGGATCGATGGTGAGTTGCAGTCGCTGCAAGAGATCAAGCGGCTGATGCAGGAAGACACCATCGCCATGGCCTTCTCGATCATGAACGCGCGCCAGAAGCAGCGGTTCAAGGAAGAGTTCGAGATCGACATCGCCTATTCGGTGCCTGGCTTGGGCCGCTTCCGTTGCAACATCTTTCAGCAGCGCGGCACGGTCGGGCTGGTCTTGCGCGTCATCCCGGCGCGGATCAAGAACCTCAAGGAGTTGATGCTTCCCGCGGTGCTGTCGAAGATCTGTGACGAGCGCCGTGGGTTGGTGCTGTGCACCGGCACCACCGGTTCCGGGAAATCGACCACCCTGGCGGCGATGATCGACGCCATCAACGCCGAGCGCACCGAACACATCATGACCATCGAGGATCCGATCGAGTTCTTGCATCGCGACAAGAAGGCGATCATCAACCAGCGCGAAATCGACGTCGACACGCGCACCTTCTCAGGCGCTCTGCGCTCGGCCTTGCGGCAAGATCCCGATGTCATCCTGGTCGGTGAAATGCGCGACTACGAGACCATCGAGACGGCTTTGCTCGCCGCCGAGACCGGCCACATGGTCTTGTCGACCTTGCATACCTTGGATGCGACCGAAACCATCAACCGGATTATCTCGGTCTTTCCGCCGCACCACCAGAAGCAGATTCGAATCCAGCTTGGCCAGGTTCTCAAAGCGGTGATCTCGTTGCGTCTACTACCCCGCGCCGACGGCATCGGCCGGGTGCCGGCGGTCGAAGTCATGCGGGTGACCCCGTACATCCGCGACTGCATCGAGAACAAAGAGAAGACCAAGTTCATCCGCGAGCAGATCTCACTGGGTACCAGCCAGTACGGAATGCAGACCTTCGACCAGTCGCTCTTCCAGCTCTACAAAAGCGGGCTGATTACCCTCGACGAGGCGATCCGGCGAGCCACCAACCCGGACGAGTTCAAGCTCAAGATCCAGGGTGTGCAGTTCACCGCCGATATTTCGCGCGAAGAGATGGAGAGTTCGCTGGAGTTGCAGGGCGAGGATGATCTGCTGAGCGAGGCGTCGCAGTTCGAGATCGAAACGGGGTGAGCCGGCCAGCACCGCGCGCGCCGGTCAGCTGTTTCGAGAAGGCGGTGGACCTGCTTGCCCGTCAACCTCATTTCGTTCGCCAGCTCGAAGTCAAGCTCGAGAAGCGGGACTACCCGTCAGCCGAGATCGCGGCGACGATCTCGAGGTTGACCGAACTCGACTATCTGAACGACCGTCGCACCGCGCGCGGCTACGTGGAAGGGCGGCTGCGTCGAGGTGGCGAGGGGGCCCGCCGGCTGCGCGCCGCCTTGGTGCGCAAAGGGGCGGCCGCCGAAGCGGTGGAAGAGGCGCTAGAACTGGTGCCGAGGGATGATCTACCCCTCGCTCGCCAGAGTGCCGCCGCCTGGCGGCGGAGCCGCCGCGGGAAGCTAGACCCCCGTGTTCTGGCCCGTCATCTAGATCGCAAGGGTTTCTCCCGAGGCTCGATCTTTGCCCTTGTCGACGAACTCCGCGAGGAGTGCCACGCCAAGGCGCAAGACGAGGAGTAGGGGCAGGGCTTGCCCTGCCCTCTCTCGCTCGACCTACTTGCCTCTTCCTGGCACAATGCGCCCACCATGAGTGAACTAGAACTGTCCCTTCCCGAGGGCGGTGACGCCCCTGCCTCGGTCCACGGCCACGAGAAACTATCGGAGTTGCCGGCCACGGCCATCTGCGGCAATGACATCACCTCGTCGTGTCTATACGTTTCGGCTCTAGCGATCATGGCCGCCGGAAAGTACGCCTGGCTGGCCCTGTTGGTGGTGGGAGCGGTTCTCTTTCTGTTTCGCAAGGTCTACGCCGAAGTCGTGGGGGCACTGCCTCTCAACGGCGGTGCTTACAACGCATTGCTCAACACCACCGCGAAGTCGGTGGCGTCGCTGGCTGCTTGTTTGACTCTGCTGTCCTACATGGCGACGGCGGTCATCTCCGCGAGCGAAGCGATGCACTACCTGCATTCGCTGGCCCATAGTCTGCCGATCATTCCCTCGACTATCGCCCTGCTGGTCGTCTTCATGGTCCTGACCATTATCGGCATCGGCGAATCGTCCAAGGTGGCGGTGGGGATCTTCATCTTCCACTTGAGCGCCCTGGTGGTGCTCCTGGTGGCTGGTGGCGTGTGGATCTTGCAACACGGGACGGAGATCTTGCAGGCCAACTTCGCCACTCCGGCCCCCGGTGGGCCGGTCAAGGCGCTCTTTTTCGGGTTCGCGGCGGCGATGCTCGGGATCTCCGGCTTTGAGAGCTCGGCCAACTTCGTGGAAGAGCAAGAGAAGGGGGTTTTCACCAAGACGCTACGCAACATGTGGATCGCGGTGACCGTCTTCAACCCGCTGATGGCGATTCTGGCCTTGGCACTAGTTAGAATCCCGGACGTGAAGACACACCAGGAGGCGCTGTTGGCGCACATGGGGGACGTGGCCGGCGGCGGCTGGCTGTCGACTTTGATTTCAGTCGACGCCGTCTTGGTGCTTTCGGGAGCCGTGCTGACCTCCTACATCGGGGTTACCGGCCTCATCCGTCGCATGACTCTCGACCGTGTTCTACCTCAGTTCCTGCTCAAGACCAACCGCCGTGGCACTTCGCACCGGATCATCATCGCCTTCTTCCTGCTCAGCGTTTCGGTCTTGCTGATCACCAAGGGTGACATCCTTGCGTTGGCCGGTGTCTACACCATCTCGTTCCTCTTGGTCATGGTGCTCTTCGGTCTCGGCAATGTCTTGCTGAAGGTTCGGCGCGCCCGCCTTCCACGACCCGAGAGAGCGAGCTGGGTGGCGGTGATCGTGGGCATTATCGCGGTACTGATTGGATTGGCTGGGAACACCATCGGCGATGACAACCGGCCCAAAGTCATTGTGTTTGGCGTCTACTTCGGGATCTCGGTCCTGTTCATCATGGTGATGCTCTTCCGCATCGGTCTGCTGAACTTCTGCTTGGCGGTGGTGCAATCGGTGGCGGACTCGGTCTCTGGGTTCACCACCCGCAGCTCCGAGGCCATCCGCGCCAAGATCGCTGAGATCAAGTCGCAGCAGGTGGTTTTCTTCACCCGCGGCGACAACGTGGCGACCCTCAACCGGGCAATGCTGTACGTCAAACGCAACGAACACACCAACCGGATCAAAGTGGTCACGGTGATCAATGAGCAGAACAAGCTGCCCGATCGCTTGCAGCGGGATCTGGATTTTCTCGACGAGGCCTACCCGAGTATCGATATCGATTTCGTCGTGCTGGAAGACCAGTTCGGACCGGAGCTGATCGCCCGCTTGTCCGCCGAATGGAAGATTCCCCAGAACTTCATGTTCATCGGTTCGCCAGGCGACCATTTCCCCTACGGGATCGCGGAGATGGGTGGTGTGCGGTTGATCATTTGAGGCGCGCCGTGAGGAAAGGCCTCGACTGGCGCAAGAAAAGTAGGGAGGTACCATGCGAAGGTCTCGGTTGCTGTGTGGGGCCGGGTTGGTGTTGTGGCTACTGATCGCTTGCTCGGCGGCGGCGCGGGCGCGCGATTTGTATTGGGACGAGATGGCGGTGACCGCGCGGCTGGACTCCACAGGGTTGCTGCACGTCACCGAGCGGCAGACGATGGTCTTCACCGGCGACTGGAACGGCGGGGAGCGGATCTTTCGCTTGGCGACCGGCCAGGAGCTAGAGCTGGTACGGATTTCGCGCTTGGAATCGTCCGCCGCGGGCGGCTACCCATTGATGAAAGGGGATCTAAGCCAGGTCGATCACTATGAGTGGACTCGCTCCAACGTCTTGCGCTGGCGCAGTCGCGCAACGAGCGATCCGCCCTTCGATGCGACACCGATCACCTACCTGATCGAATACACGCTGTTTGGAGTTCTCGATCAACAAGGGGACCGCTACCGCTTCGACCACGACTTTGCTTTCCCCGACCGGGTGGGGCCGATCGTCCATTTTTCGCTGGATCTAGAGATCGATCCGGTGTGGCGCGGCGCCTCCGCCGTGGCGGGCCGACACACGGTCGAAGATCTCGCCGCCGGTCGCGGCATGTTGCTGACCACGGAGTTCACCTACCTTGGGGAAGGTCGGCCGTCGGCGGCCTTGCACTCCTTGCCGAGGTCGGGGGTTTACGCTTTGTTCGTCGCGGCCTTGGTGGCTATGGCGATGGGGTATGTGCGCTTCCGGCGGGGTGAGGTCGCGGCCGGGCGCTACGCCGAGCCGGAGATCCCGCACCCGCTCGGTCGCGACTGGCTGGAGAAGCACCTCTTCGATCTGTCGCCGGAGCTGGTCGGTGCGCTGTGGGACGAGGCGATCGGCCCGCCGGAGGTGGCGGCGGTGCTGGCGCGCATGGAACTCGAAGGCAAACTGAGCAGTGAGGTCGTGGCCAAGACCACCCGCTTCGGATCGGATCTGCTGCGCTTGCGGCTCACCGCCAAGATGGGGGAGCTGTCGAGCTACGAGCACAAGCTCGTCCTCAAACTCTTCTTCGACGGGGGCAGGGAGACGGACACCGAGGCGATTCGCCATCACTACCGTAAGAAGGGCTTCCAGCCGGCGTCGGTGATCGCCCCTTTCTTGAACCGCCGGGTGGAGCAGATCGTCCGCGCTGACACGCGGCGACCGTCACCGTCGCCGCGATCCACACTTCTCTTGTTCGCCGCGGTTGGGGTGCTTCTGGTCGTGGTGATGGTGATGAAACTTCACCAGACCTTGGCGCTTTCGCTCACCGCCGGGATGCTGTTGCTCTTGCCGACGATCCTGGGAGGCGTATTCAGTTTCAATTGGCGCAAGCGGGTGCGGCGGCTCGACCTGGTGTCGCTCACCTTTCTGATCCCGGCGCTGGTGATCTGGCTGCTGTGTCTGGTCATGGCCCGTGTTCCGTTCTTCTCGTTCGAAGGGGTCTCCTGGCGACCCGACTGGGTTTCGGTCGCCGCCCTAGCGCTGTTGCCGGTGGCCTTCACGGCCTGGTTTCTATTCATGGCCCGTACCCGCCAGGGGCGCGGGGTGATCCGCAAACGACAGCTCTTGGCGGCGGCGCGCGAGGAGTTTCACCGCCAGCTCGAGTCGAAAGATCCCGATCTCGACGACGCCTGGTTGCCCTATCTCTTGGCCTTCGGACTGCACAAGGATATGGACCGGTGGTTCAAGAGCTTCGCGGGGAGTTCGTCAGCCGCGGTGGGGACGAGTGGTAGCTCGTTTGGCCGCTCGGCGGGCGCCGGGGGTAGCGGTTGGAGCGGCGGCGGCGGCTCGTTCGGTGGCGCTGGGGCGACCTCTTCCTGGGGGGCGGCCGCGGTGGGTTTGGCGACGGGGGTGTCGGCACCGAGTTCGAGTAGCTCCGGGGGTGGTGGTGGCGGTGGTTCTTCGGGTGGCGGCGGTGGTGGCGGCTGGTAGGAGGGGACCACGACTGCGCTCTGCCTGATATCCTCGCGGGCCGTTGACCCCCTGGTTTGCGGGGATGTACCACGCTGAGAGGTCCACCATGAAGAGCGCAGATATTCGCCAGAGTTTTCTCGATTTTTTCGCCGCGCGTGGCCATCGGGTGACGCCGAGCGCGCCGCTGGTGCCGCATGGCGATCCAACCCTGTTGTTCACCAATGCGGGGATGGTGCCGTTTAAGAACTTCTTTCTGGGGCTCGAAGAGCCGCCCAGCCGGCGGGCCACTAGCTCGCAGAAGTGTCTGCGAGTTTCGGGCAAACACAACGATCTGGAAAACGTCGGTCCCAGCCCGCGTCATCACACCTTCTTCGAGATGCTGGGCAATTTCTCCTTCGGCGACTACTTCAAGGAAGAGGCGATCCAGTTCGCCTGGGAGTTGGTCACCCAAGTCTATGGGATGAAGCCCGAGCACCTCTTCGCCACGGTCTTCCATGAGGACGACGAGGCGCACGATCTGTGGCTCAAACTCTCAACCCTACCTCCCCAGCGCGTGGTGCGCTGCGGCGCCAAGGACAACTTCTGGTCGATGGGCGATACCGGCCCCTGTGGCCCCTGCACCGAGATCATGGTTGATCGTAACCCCGAGTTGCCGGCGGTGGACTTCCATCAAGGGGCGGAAAGCGGTCGCTACCTCGAAATCTGGAACCTTGTCTTCATGCAGTTCGACCGCGATGCCGCTGGCATTCAGCGTCCGCTCCCCAAGCCGTCGGTCGATACCGGTGGCGGGTTGGAGCGCTTCGCCGCGGTGTTGCAGGGTGTCGAGTCGAACTACGATACGGACCTGTTTCGGCCGTTGATCGATGCGGCGGCGGCCTTGGCCGGGGGGGCAGCCTACGGCCAGCGCGGCGCTGAGGGTGACACCGCCCTGCGGGTGATCGCCGACCATCTGCGCGCCGTCACCTTCCTGCTCGCGGACGGGGTGATTCCCAGTAACGAAGGCCGTGGTTATGTGCTGCGCCGGATCCTTCGCCGCGCCGTGCGTCATGGGTTAAGCCTAGGGTTCGAAGAGCCCTTCCTCCATCGGCTGGTACCGGTCGTCGGTGAGGTCATGGGCGGTGCCTATCCCGAACTCGCCGCAACCCAAGCGGCCTCGCGCGACGCCGTCCAGGCCGAGGAAGAGAAGTTTCTCTCCACCGTCGCCAGCGCCGCTCGGCAAGTGCAGGAAGAGATCGAAAAGGCGCGGCGGGCCGGGGCCGGTGAACTCGCCGGTGAGGTTACCTTTCGCCTCTACGACACCCACGGCTTGCCGCTCGAGTTGATCCGCGAAATTGCCCAGGAAGAGCGCTTCGCCATTGACGAATCCGGTTTTAGCCAGGCTCTGGAGGCGCAGCGCGAGCGTTCCCGAGCGGCGACGGGCGATGGGCAAGCGCGGGCCGCTGCGCTGCAAGCGGCGTTGCGCGCCGAGGGCGACGCGGAGCCCACCCTCTTCACGGGCTATGACCAAGTGGTGCTAGAAGGGGCGGTGGTGCTCCGCCTGGTCCACGAAGGGTCGGATGAGAAACCCAATGCCGAACGGCTTGTCGAAGGGGCGGAAGGGCTAGTGATTCTGGATCGCACCGTCTTCTACGCCGAGTCGGGCGGTCAAGTTGGAGACACGGGGAGTCTGTCTTGGACGGGCGGGCAGGCGGAAGTCCTGGCCACCACCAAGAGTTCTGGTGGGCTCTTCTTGCACCGCGTGCGGGTGAGCCGGGGCACCTTGGAGAAGGGAACCAGCCTGGCCTTGGAAGTGGACGCCGAGCGCCGCCGCTCGACCGAGCGCAACCACACCGCGACCCACCTGCTGCACGCGGCGTTGCGCGAGGTGCTCGGCCCCGGGGTGCGCCAGGCGGGCTCGCTGGTGGCCCCCGAGCGGCTGCGCTTTGACTTCACCCACGGCAGTCCGTTGAGCGATGGACAGCAAGAGGCGATCGAAGAGCTGAGTAACGGCTGGATTCGACGAGCGCTGGCGACCGAGATCTCCGAGACGAGCTACGAGGAGGCGATCGCCTCCGGCGCCATGGCCCTCTTCGGCGAGAAGTACGGCGACCGGGTGCGCACGGTAACCATTCCGGGCTTCAGCCGGGAACTGTGCGGTGGGTGCCACGTTGCCAATACCGGGCAGATCGGCCCCTTGGTGGTGGTCGGTGAGCGCGGTGTGGCCTCGGGAGTGCGGCGCATTGAAGCCCTCACCGGCGAGGGTGCCTCCGTCTGGCTGCGCCAGCGAAGGCGCTGGTTGGAAGAGGTCGAGGAAAGGCTCGGTACACCGGCCGAGCGCGCCGCCGAGGAGATCGGCCGGCTGCGTCGCGAGGTCAAAGACAAAGAGAGTGAGCTGGCCAAGCTTCGCCTCAAACTGGTGTCGGCGGCGAGCGGATCCGCGCAGGAACCCTCGACGATCGAAGTGGCCCAGGGAGTCCAGCTGTGGGTGCGGGAGGTTCCCTTGGCTCCAGCTGGCGAGTTGCGCAACATGGTCGATGCCTTGCGTTCGAAGCTGGGCAGTGGAGTGGTCTTCGTGGGGGCGCGCAGCGACGACAAGGTGACCTTGGTGGCGACGGTGACCGACGA
Organism: Acidobacteriota bacterium; assembly: GCA_003231035.1. Lineage (GTDB taxonomy): Bacteria > Acidobacteriota > Thermoanaerobaculia > Multivoradales > SZUA-115 > SZUA-115. The sequence goes on along the minus strand of QIHU01000370.1, from coordinate 8,840 downwards.
TCTGCGAGAGCGGGTGCACGCTGGCAAACTGGTCAAGGCGGCGGCCGCGCTGGTGGGGGGCGGAGGCGGTGGTCGTGCCGACTTCGCGCAGGCGGGTGGTCGCGAGCCCGAGAAGCTGGATGAGGCCCTCGAAGCGGTGGAAGGATTGGTGCGGGAGCAGCTCGGCTGAGCTCACCGGCTGGCCTTGTAGTAAAATCTCCAAGCTCGTTATGCAATTTCTCCCCTCAGCGCCTCGCCGAGGCTGCCCGCGTTGGTCTCGTGGCTGGTTCCGTTCCTGTGTCGGCCTAGTGCTGCTCTGCGCGGTCTTGCCGCAGCCGGCGGTGGCGAAGGTGGAGGTCCGCACCAGGGCGGATGGCCTCAAGGTGATCCACAACGAGAATGAAACGCAGCGCGGACGGCGCCACGCGACGACCTTGGTGAAGATCCCGCGAGCCGAGTTGGGCGCGATGATCGATCGTCACGCCCAGGCGCACCAGCTAGAACCGAGGTTGGTGCGGGCCCTCATCCAGACGGAGTCGGGATTTAACGTGCGGGCCCTGTCGGTCAAAGGGGCGATGGGGCTGATGCAGCTCATGCCGGCCACGGCGCGCGAGCTGCACGTCTCGGACCCCTACGATGCCGAGCAGAACGTGCGCGGCGGAACATCCTACCTACGCCAGCTAATCGATCGATTCGACGGTCGCATTGAGTTGGGGCTGGCGGCCTACAACGCCGGGCCGTCGGCGGTTGAGCGATACCACGGCATCCCGCCCTACCGGGAGACCCGCGAGTACGTGCGCCGGGTGATGCAGCTCTACTCGGGGCGCGAGGTGTCCATCCCAACCACCGTTGTGGGCTCACCGGCTCCGCCGGCAGGCCACACGCCAGTTTGGGTGCGCAAGAACGGTCGATTGGTTCTGACCACGGACCCTCCGTAGAGCAAAGCAACCCACCGCTTCCTGTCTTGCGCAATCGGCGGTGGCCATTCGTCGCCCAAAGCGCTATCTTTGGCGTCGAATAGCACCCTTCCCTTGTCCCTGACCCCTCGACCGATGCTCAATATTCCAAACCTCCTATCGCTGTTCCGTATCCTGCTGGTGCCCCTGTTGGTCGCGGTTTTGTTGACCAAGACACCGGGTAAGGAGTTCCTCGGCTTGGCCGTCTTCCTGGTCGCGGCACTGACCGATTTCCTGGACGGCTTTCTGGCCCGGCGACGCCAGGAGGAAACGCGGCTGGGCAAACTGCTCGATCCGGCGGCCGACAAGATTCTGACTTCCGCCGCGTTCATATCGTTGGTGGAGATGATTCCCGACGTCGTTCCGGCCTGGATCGTGGCGGCGATCGTCGCCCGTGAGTTCGCGGTGACCGCCTTGCGCAGCTTCGCGGCGGCGGAAGGTATCGTCATTCCGGCGGCGGCTTCGGGTAAGGTCAAGACGGTGGTGCAGGTCGTTGCGATCTCACTCCTTATCGTCTACGAAAAGTTGGATAGCTTCAGTGAGCTGGCGATCGCCTCGCTGTGGCTGGCGCTGGCGGTAAGTCTCTACTCGGGAGCCGAGTACTTCGTGCGTTTCGGCCGTTGGGTGCTCTACGGCAACAAAGAAGCACCGGCGAGCGAGGAATGAGTAGCTCCACTGAAGCTACATCGGGCCCCTTGCAGCGCTTGGCGTTGTGGGCCCAACACCACTACCGCGCGGTCTTTGTCGGTTTCGCTCTTCTTTTGCTGGTGGCGCTTGGCCTCGCCTCGCGGCTGCGCTTCGATACCGATGTCTTGAACCTGCTGCCGCGCAAGGATCCGGTGATCAACGCCTACATGGATACGTTGAAGGATTTCGGAACCTTCGACTACCTGATGATCACCGTTCGCGTACCCGAGGGAGCGATGATCGCTCCCTATGAGAGTTTCGTCGATCGGTTGGGGGCGCGGCTTGAAGGTATCGAACAAATCAACACCGTCGACTATCGGATCGGCGATCCGATCGAGTTGGTGGAGACCTTCTTTCCCTATGCCTTGCTGTTTCTCGACGAGGACGGCCGGGCTACGTTGGCCGAGCGGCTGAGCGACGAGGGGATCGATCGTCGCGCCCAGGAACTCAAGCGATTGCTCACCACGCCGCAGGCTCTGGCGATGAAAGATCTGGTGAAGCTCGATCCCTTGGGCATCGCGGAGATTTTGAGTGGAGGGCTGAGCGTGGGGCGCGGTGGTCTCGCCATCGACTGGAGCAGTGGTTACTTCCTCTCCAAGGATCGCCAAGTGCTGTTGCTCCTGGTCAAGCCGACCAAAGCGCCACAGAACATCGCCTTCGACCGTGAGCTGGTGGGGGCGACGCAGGCGGCGATCGATGCGACCCTGGCCGAGTGGGAGGAGATCGCCGGCCCTTCCGGTTCCTCCCGTCCGCTGCCGCCCACGACGCGAAGCGGAGGTCCTTACGTTACGGCGCTGATCGACGCCTCGGCGATTCAAGGGGACATGACGGTCAACATGCTGAGTTCGATGGCCTTAGTGCTGCTGCTCTTCTTGATCGCTTTTCGCCGTCTTGGGCCGCTGACCTACGCCTTTATTCCACTGGCTTCAGGGTTGGTGCTTACCTTCGGCTTCTCGGCGGTGGCTTTCGGTACGCTGAGTACGGCCACCAGTGGCACGGCGGCGCTGTTGATCGGGTTGGGGATCGACTTTATTATTGTTTTTTATGGTCGCTTCGTCGAAGAGCGCAACGCCGGTGCTGGGTTTGAGCGGGCGCTGGCCAAGACCATGGGCACTTCGGGCCGGGCGGTGGTGGTGGGGGCGGTCACCACCGCGGCGACCTTCTACGCCTTCGCCTTTACCGATTTTCGCGGCCTTCGCCAGATGGGCATACTCACCGGCACGGGCATCTTGCTGTGCATGGCGGCGGTCCTACTCTTGCTGCCGGCGATGCTCGCCTGGAGCGAGAATCACTCGCGCCGCCGCCGCAAGGCGCCCCGGCTCTACCTGCACAGTTTTGGTTCCGAGTGGATGATCGATCTGTGTATGCGCTACCCCAAAACGGTGCTGGGGCTCGGTTTGCTGGTCACCGTCGGTGCTGGGACCTTGTTGGGAGAGTTGCGCTTTGAGGACAACTGGCGCTCGATGCGGCCGGCGGGCAACGCCGGTGTCGAAGTGGAACAGGAGGTGGCCGAGTCGTTCGACTCCGATTTCGACTTCATGATGCTGGTGCTCCAAGGGGAGGAAATCGAACCGCTGTTGGAGCGCACCGCCGAGATCACCCAACGGGCGCAGGCTTTGGTCGAGGCCGGGGTGATGAAGGGAGTGAGCAGCGTCACCAAGTTCGTGCCCGCTCCCTCCGCCCAGCGCGAGGCGCTCGAATGGCTGCGCGCCGGGCGCGAGGACGGCCGTTTTGACATGGAGCGCATCCGATCTCGCTTCGCTCAGGCGCTAGCGGCGCTCAATCGACGGGTGGAGCCCTTCAGCGGCGGCCTCGATCTGCTCGACAAAGCGTTGGCGGCTCGGCAACCGGTGCGGGTGGAAGATTTCGGCGGCAATCGGCAAGTGCGCCAGCTCCTCGACCGGGCGCTCCTGCCGCTGGAGTCGGGCTGGAAGAGCGTCATCTATCTCTACCCGCCGCCCGAGGTTTACCGCCGCCAGGCGCCTCAGGAGGTGCTCGATCTGGCGGAAGATCTAGGAGACGAGGTGATGCTCACCGGCGCCAACTTGGTCAACGAACGAATGCGCAACCGGATACGACGCGACGCCTGGATCGCGGCCCTCCTGGGCACATTCGTGGTCGCTCTGCTCCTTTGGCTCGATTTCAGAAGTCTGCGCGCGGCCATTCTGGCCCTGGTGCCGTTGGCGGTCGGGGTGATCTGGATGCTCGGCGGGATGGTCCTCCTGGGAATCTCGATGAACTTCATGAACATCTTCGTCACCACCATGATTATCGGTATCGGTGTCGACTACGGGCTGCACATGGTGCACCGCTACTACGAAGTGCGGCGGAGCACCGCCGACCAGGTTCGGGACGGCCTCCGGCAGACGGGCAACGCCATCGTGGTCGCCGCCCTGTCCACCATGGTCGGTTTTGGCTCGATGTCGCTCTCCCACTATCCCGGCTTGCGCACCACCGGCTACGTGGCCGTTCTGGGCGCCGCCCTGACCGCTTTGGTGGCGATCACGATGCTGCCCGCCTATCTGAGTCTGCGGGTCCGGCGTCGGCTAGACCTTCCCTAGCCTTCGGCCACGGACAGCTAGGCGCCGACCTCGACCCCAAGGTGAGCGCCGCTGGACCACTCCGTCTAGCCAACAAGATCATGTGGTATTATCTCCACATGCCATCCAAAGCGGTTCAGGTCTCGATCGACACCACTCTTCTTCGCGAGCTCGATGCGGATCCAGAAGTCAAAGAAAGTGGGCGGTCGGCATTCATCCGCACAGCGGTTCGGCTCTACCTGGCAGCCAAGGAACGAAGGGAGAACGATGCGCGTATGGCGCAAGCCTACGCGGGTGAGGCGGATTCTCTGCTCGGCGAGATCGAGCCGTTGATCGATGGTCAGCCATGGCCGGAAGGGTGAATCGAGGAGAAATTTGGCTGCTCGATCTGCCGCGGCCGGACAAGAAGCGTCCGGTCTTGATTCTGAGTCGTCCGGCTCTGATCCCATTGCTGCACACGGTGACAGTCGCGGCTGTCACATCGACGCTTCGCGGATCGCCCACTGAAGTCGGGATCGGCGTCGCGGAGGGGCTGAAGCAGGATTCCTGCGTCAATCTATGCAATCTCTTCACGGTGCGGCAGGCTCAGTTACGCGGTTTCGTCGGCACGGTGGCTCCCGAGAAGATGCGCGCGGTCTGCCGGTCGCTCGCAATGGCTTGCGGTTGTTGCTGATCTTCAGCGACGGATCCGAATTCGGTGACACCTCCGAGTGAATCGCAACCGTTTCCTGAGCAGGATCGGACGAACCGTCGTGGACAGCTTCAGAGCTTCAGGCGCCGACCCAACTCGATCACCGTGTAGGACGGCGGGCAGAGGAAACGGACCGGCAACAGCGAGGTGCCCACCCCCGGATTGATGTATAGGCGGGTCCAGCCTTGGGCGTTGGGGGAAGCGAAATGGAAGAGGCCCCGGTCGTAGTGTGTGCCCAGGGACGAGCGGGTGACGAGCGCCAGCCCAGGGAGGCGCACTTGACCGCCGTGGGTGTGGCCGCTCAGTACGACCTCGATGCCCCGCTGGGCTGCCTCCGGGGCGACTGAGGGGACGTGGGAGAGGAGGACCCGGGGTAGGTGGCGCGGGGTTTTGGCGGCAACGCGCGCGGGGAGCTGGGGAGAGCGGGCCAGTGCCATGGCGAGGCGAGTGGAGCGCGTCCCGTCCCGCCAGCCCGCGGGTCGTCGTGAGGTGGCCAGTCCTTCACTGAGCAGGAGTGCCCCGGAAGTCGAGCGCACCTCCAGGTTGCGGAAGGCACCGCCGCCGTCGCGGGTCCACAGCCCGACGGTCCCAGCCTCGACGCGCCGAGAAGTGCGATCCTCGAACCAAGCCTGCCACTCGGTGGGTTCGGGCTCCTCGCTCGGCCAAACGCGCGCGCGCAGCACAACGACGCCCGGTTCGACCTCGGTGCGCAGACGAAGCCGGTACCAGCGGCCGACCTCCGGGATCACTCCGGTGTTGAACTGCCCGGCCGTTCCCGCCGTGCCGTGGGGCAGGATCAAGAAGGGGGCGTTGCGGGTGAAACGGCCCCCGGGGCGCCGCAGTCGCAGCATCCGATCCTCGCCCAGCGGATAGCGGCTATGCACGCCGATGCCGACCTCCGCCTGCTCTTCGTCGATTCGTACCTCGCAGGTCAACTCATAGCCGCTCCACGACAAGGGTCCACCGTTGTCGGCGAGTCCGGAGGCGGCCGCTAGCCCAGAAGTAGGCGGGTCGTAGTGAAAGTAGAGGTTCTTCTCGCTCGATGTCGCACGGCCCCACACTGTTTGGCCGTCGACCTTGAGTGGGGCGAAACGGTCGAGAGGCCGCGGCGGGAAGAGATCGCGGCCGACCTGCTGGGTGAGGCCGAGGAGTAGGAATCCGCCATCGGTTTGATCGTCCGTTGGGAGCCCGAAGTAGCGTCCCTCATTGAACAACCAGTCGATGCCGGCGTCGCCCAAGTAGCTGACCACGGGGCCGAGGAACTCGCTGTGGCCCTGCACGCCGACGACTGGCGCGACACGACGTAGCTGGCGGATCGTCGCGGCGGCCGCCCGCAGGCTGGGATGTTGAAGAGCTAGGGTGTCGCCGCCTGAAACCAGGTCGCCGGTGATCACGATGAGGTCGGGCTTGGCCCGTGCCACTCCAGCGACCAGCTTGCGCAGCGCCGGAGTCTCGCCGCGAACGTGAAGGTCGGAGAGATGGACGAGGCGGTAGGGATCGGCGATGAGGTCGAGGTTCAGGTGTCGGCGCACCATCAGCAGCCGCGGCTCGATTAAAAACCCGTCCACCGCGGCGAGAACCGCTAGGGCGGCTAAGAACCACAGCGCGCGCCGCAGCCCACGACGTCGACCTCGGTCCAGAGGCTTCAATGATAGAGACTCGGTCTCGATGGAGGACCGCTCCGGCCAAAAGGCGGCAGAGTGGGCGAACGAGACGGTGGCTTGCGCAGGCCACCGAATAGCCAGACCAGCAGAGGGCCGGCCACGAAGCCGCCGATGTGGGCGAACCAGGCGACCCCGCCCTGGCCGGAACTCTGGCCCAGCGCCATCAATCCGGGCAAGAGCTGCATCAAGAACCAAACCGGTAGGAAGACCAGTGCCGGGACGCGCAAGCGCTGAAAGAAGAAGCCGAGGATGAGCAAAGTCTCGATCCGCGCCCTGGGGTAGAGCAGCAGGTAGCCGCCCAGTACGCCGGAGATGGCGCCGCTAGCGCCGATCAAGGGAATGTTCGATTGTGGGTCCACCAGTGCCTGCGCGTAGGAGGCAGCGAAGCCGCAGAGTAGGTAGAAGAGGATGAAGCGCAGTCGACCCAGGCGGTCTTCGATGTTGTCGCCGAAGATCCACAAGAAGAGCATGTTGCCCGCCAAGTGCATGAAACCACCGTGCAGAAACATCGACAGCAGGGCGTTGTCTAGCCCCAACGGAATGCCGGTATCCATGCCTCCCGGCAAATGGAGGCCGGGAATGAAGGCCGCTGATAGCAAGAAATCTTGCAGTCGCTCGCCGAGGCTCAACTCGTAGAGGAACAGGGCGACATTGAGGCCGAGGAGGACCCAAGTGACCACCGGTTTGCGCGCGGTGGGGTTGAGGTCGCGTAGTGGAATCATCGGCCGATCCTATGAATGCGCATGAGGTTGGTCAGCGGACGGGCGGCAACGGGATCGCCCATCAGCAGGACGATCGATTCGCCACTGGTGGCCAGTCGTGCCCTGCGAAGTTGTCCATCGACCAGGTTGATGACCTCTTCGAGGGTGGCCACCTCGCCATCGATCCGCAATGGCCGCACTCCCCAGATGAGTTGGACTTGGCGGGCCATGGCGTCGTCGGTGGTGAAAACGAGAATCGGTGAGGCCGGCCGATAGCGGGCGATCGATCGGGCGGTGAAACCACCCTGGCTGAAAGCGACGATCCGGCCGACGCCCAGTTGGTCGGCGGCGTAGACGGCGCTGGCACAGACAACGTCGGCAATCTCGCTGCGTGGGTTAGCGGTCTTGCGCTCGCCCGATCGCTCAGGGGTTGCGGGAGCTTTGGGTGCTCCCAGCGGTTGGACCCCGGAGGGCCCTTGGCCGGAGCGACTGCCGCTTCTGGTCAGTTCGTAGGCTTCGGCTTGTTCAATGATGCGCACCATGGTCTCCACGACCTTGACCGGGTAGGCGCCAGCGGCGGTCTCGCCGGAGAGCATCAGGGCGTCGGTTCCGTCGAAGACGGCGTTGGCGACGTCGGTCGCTTCGGCGCGAGTGGGGCGGGGCTGGATCATCATCGATTCGAGCATCTGGGTGGCGACGATTACCGGCGTGCCGGTGCGCCGACCCTCGGCGATGATCTTCTTTTGCAGTACGGGAATATGGTCGATTGGAACCTCGACCCCCAAGTCGCCACGCGCCACCATCACGGCGTCGGAGTCGTGGACTATTCGCCGGATGTTGTCGATGGCGGCGCGGCGCTCGAGCTTGGCGATCAGCGGGATGTTGCCGTCGTGGTCGCGCACCACCTTGCGCACCGCCGCCAAGTCGTCGGCGCTACCCACGTAGCTGACGGCCAGGTAGTCGGCCTTCTCGGTGACGGCGAAAGCGATATCGGCGTAGTCCTTTGCAGAGATACTGAATGGAATCTCGGTGTCCGGCAGATTGATCCCTTTGCGGGTGGATACAACCCCGCCCACGATCACCCGCGCCCGCACGGTGCGCCCTTGCTTGGCGATGACTTGGAGCTCGACCAGGCCGTTGTCGATCAAGATGCGCTCGCCCTGGCGCAGATAGGTGAGAAACTCGGTGCCGTCGACCGGTAGGTCGGCCTTGGCGTCGCGGTCGCCGAGGGTGAGTTCGTTGCCATTGTCGAGCTGGGTCGACGCCGCGAGCTGGCCGAGGCGAAAACGGGGCCCCATCAAGTCGAGGACGACCGGCACGTGGCGACCGAGGGATTGCGAGCAGGCGCGCACGGTCCTGATCAGCGAGCGGTGGCTGTCGTGGTTGCCGTGCGAGAGATTCAACCGAGCGACGTCGAGGCCAGTGCTGATCAGTTGGGTGAGGATCTCGGGCTCGGAGCTGGCCGGTCCGAGGGTGGCGACAATCTTGGCCCTGCGTTCCATCGGCGCAGTATAGATGGGGCGCAGCCAATAGCAGTACCAGTCACCTCGGAGAAAGTCGAGAATCTCGCCAAGAAATGACCCCTCCTGAAATCCCGATGCACGATTTCCTCCCCGTTTTGC
>QIHU01000303.1 GCA_003231035.1 Acidobacteriota bacterium | reverse complement strand
CTCGCCTTGAAGGCCTTCCGGCACACTCAAGCCTACGACGCCGCCATCGCCACCTGGCTCGAGGCCCAAGGACGCGGCGCCGAGCCCCCCTTTTTCCTCCGCCACCTGACCCTCGATCTGGCGCGAGAATTCGAACCCCGGTATGGCGAAAACCCTCACCAGGCGGCGGCCGTCTACCGTAGCGACGGCGGTGCCGGCCTTTTTGGCGGCTTCGAACAGCTCCAAGGCAAAGAGCTTTCCTACAACAACCTGCTCGATACCGACGCCGCCCGCAAGATGGCGGCCCTGTACGCGGAACCGACGGTGGTCATCGTCAAACACAGCAACCCCAGCGGGATTGGCCGGGGTGAAACCTTGGTTGAAGCCTACGAGCGCGCCCTAGCCAGTGACCCCCTCTCCGCTTTTGGCTCGGTGATCGCGATCAACCGGCCGGTACCGGCCACTTTGGCGGCGGCGATGGACAAGCTGTTCGTCGAAGTGATCGCGGCTCCGGCCTTCGAGCCCGGCGCCCGCGACCTCTACGCGAAGAAGAAAAACCTCCGCCTCCTCGAGTGTCCAAACTACCGAGCGGCGGACGGCGAGATCGAGCTGCGCGCCGTGGCTGGCGGCTTTCTGGCCCAGGTCCCCGACGCTGGCCAAGACAGCGTGGCCTCCTGGGAGTGTCCGACCCGCCGTGCTCCCACCGAGGAGGAGCAGCGAGCGCTAGAGTTTGCCTGGAAGGCGGCGCGCTACACCAAGTCCAACGCCATTGTGATCGCCAACGCCAACGCCACCCTGGGCGTCGGCGCCGGCCAGATGAGCCGGGTGGACGCCTGTCACCTGGCGATCGGCAAAGCCGAGGGTTCGCTCACCGGCGCGGTCGCCGCCTCGGACGCCTTTTTTCCCTTCCGCGATGGTCTCGATGTCCTCGCCCGGGCTGGGGTGACCGCCATCGTTCAACCGGGCGGCAGCAAACGCGACGCGGAGGTCATCGACGCCGCCAACGAACAGGGTGTGGCCATGCTTTTCACCGGCCAGCGCCACTTCAGACACTAGACCCAACCGCCCCAGCCGCCCGTCGGCACAGGGTTTGCTACCGGAGTTCACCATGCGACCGAACCACTTTGGCCTCCTCCGCGCTCTTCTCCCGGCCCTCCTCTGCCTCTCGGCACCGACCTTGGCCCAAGATTCCACCGCCACCGCGAGCCCCTGGGCGGCGCTCGAAGAGGTCCGTCACCAGCTGGCGCGGCGCGGGAAGACGGCGACGACTTTCGAGCAGACCTTCATCGCCGCCGGCTTCAAGGGCGGCGAAACCGAGACCGGCCAACTCACCTTCTCGCTGCCCGACTGCCTGCGCTGGGACTACGCCGATCCCTACCCCAAGAGCTTCTTGATCTGCCAAGACACCATCTGGTACTGGAACGAGACCGACGGAACCGGTCGGCGCCAAGAGATTGACGCCCGCAACGAGCCTGGCCTCGATCTGCTCTTGCTCTCGGTGGACAGTCTCGCGGAGCGCTACACAGCTAGCGCCGAAACCGGCGAAGACGGCCGCGTGACTTTGAGCCTGGAGCCCAAAACGGAGACGAGCGAGATCCAAGAGGCTTGGCTGACCCTCGACCCTGAAGCGGGCCGGGTGACGCGGCTTGAGTACCGCGATCTCGAAGGCAACCGCACCGCCTTCACCTTGGGCGACCACAAACCTCTAACCGGCCGCCAAGTCCTCTCGCCACCCGATGGGATCGAGTGGGAAGAGGGTTAGTCCGGGAGCGACCTCCCGGACCCTTCTACCCGATCAGCGCCAAATCTCGAACTCGTCGAGGTAGATCGATCCAGTCGTCCCATTGATCCCCAAGGAGCCCAACCGTATCGCCTCGATCTGAGTCGTCCCGGTCTTGATATCTAGAATCTCGACCGCCTCCGAATTACCCACCCAGAGGCGGGCACGACCCTTCGTGGCATTCAAGGCAGCGGCGTTCCACCACTGCACGGTGAGGGTCTGCGGCCCATCGACCAGATCGGTCCAACCACTAGACCGATAGCCGTCCTCATCCCAGATACCTAGGATGACCTGGTAGGCCGATGCGCTCTTCTTGATCCGCACCTGAAGCTGGAGATCCCCCACTGGGCCATCTGCGCCGTAGGCGGTGAACAGACTCAGGTCATCGCTCCCCATATCCAGGGAATTGGGATCGAAGAGGAAGCGGGCAGTAAAGCGGTCTTCCGCCGCGGGTACCTCCGACTGCAAGAAGACGTGCGAAGTCGCCTGCAACGAGACATCGAGACCGTAGTCCCCAATCAGAGCCGCGCTGGCGTTGTTGGTCAGGAGACCTCCACCCTGAAACGAAGCGGTCCAGGTGGTCGATCCGTCGAATTGGTCTCCGAAGAACATCTCACGCTCGCCCACCAGATTACCCAACCAGATCTCCAAGTCGTCGAAGTACCATTCCTGGTCGGGCGGGTTAGTCAAGTTCATGGCGCCGAGGCGAATCAGATCGACGGTCAGCGGATCGCCGATCCCGGCCAGCTTGCCGGCGAATCTCTCGTCCACTCGAAAGAGCATTCCGACTTCCGGCGTCGGGTTGCTCTTCGTGACCTCGTCCGACCACCAGTCGAGACTCAACTTGTGAGGCTGGTTGCTGATCGAGTACCAGTCCGTGGCATCGCCGCCCTCCTCATCGTAGGCGATCGCACGAACCTGATAGCCGTCAAGGTCGGTGTACTGGATTTGAATCTCGAAAGAAAGCGGCTCGGGAAGGCCGGGAATCGGGAAGCCGCCGACAGGTCTTACCGCCTGGACAATCGAGATCGGCAGGATTTCGCCAGCGATTGGCGGTTCACCGTTGGGGTCGATCCCAACGTCGAGCCCGCCATCGTCGGGACGCCCTTTCGGATTCGTGCCCACCCCATCCAACGGATACTCGACGAAGGCCGCGTTGGTGTTTCCCACCTCGGTCTTGACCTCCAGCCCCAGCAGCCCATTGAGTGCCGCGGCGCTGGTAAACAACACCATGCCGGCGTCGCCAACGACAACCCGGATGGGCTGCGCCCCTTCGAAATTGTCAACGAACAAGACTTCGCGACAGCTACCCGCTTCGAGGATCACCTTGGAATAGGTGTAAGCCTCAGCATTCAGCGAACTCACCGAGGTGATGGTCAGCGTGTCGAACCCCATCGTCCAGAACTGGTCGCTCGGGGCGTAAGTGATCTCATCGGCTTGGCCACTTACCGAAAGAATCGTCCCCAGGTCACCGCCTTCGATCGCGGTAATGGTGTTGGACGAAGCCACGCCCAGCGCGGAGAGAGAAATCGCGAAGGCGATGTCCTCAGGCGGCACAATGAGCGTGGCAGGGCTCGTATAGGTAGTTTGCGCCGCGGCGGCAATTGCCGCGACAACCATCAGAGCTATAGTCAGAACCACCGGCCGAAAACCAGCGGCGAGCAGTCTAACCCCACGTAGGCTGCGATTCATTGGAATCTCCCTTTACAAAGAAAGCGGTTCCGGAACAGACAGAGATCGCTCTCTAGGCTGCTAGGTACCAGCTGTGGTGTCCCCCTCTACCCTCGAACGCGAAATCGCCGCGCCAGATCCATCAGAGAATTTCTTTTCAGTCTCGGCCGGTCCCAATCCACCCGTCTCGACCGACTCCTTCTTTACCCTATGGCCCTATACTGCCCCCGTGCAGGCCAAAGATCAGGATGTAACGCAGCTCCTCCTCGACTGGAGTTCCGGGAAGGACCGCGCACTGGAACGGTTGATTCCGGTGGTCGCGGGTGAGCTCCATGCGCGCGCTCAACGGTATCTCGCGCGCGAAGGTCCGGGACACACCCTGCAACCGACAGCACTGGTCAACGAAGTCTACCTACGACTAGTCGATCAGCGCCGAGTCAGTTGGCAAAACCGAGCGCAATTCTTCGGCTTCGCGGCCGAAACGATGCGTCGTATTCTAGTCGATCATGCCAGGGCACAGAAAGCTTGGAAGCGTGGCCACGGTGCCTCGAAAATTCCTATCGAGGAGGTGATGGGGTTGCCTGAGCAACGTTGCGTGGACATCATCGCCCTCGACGACGCTCTCAAGACCTTGGCCACCATGGACCCTCGCCAGTCGCGGATGGTGGAGCTGCGATTTTTCGGCGGGCTGACCATCGACGAGACCGCGGAGGTACTAGGAGTGGGAGTGGCTACGGTCAGCAGAGACTGGCTGGCGGTCAAGGCCTGGTTGCATCGCGAACTGCGCAAGAGCTAGCCCTTCTGATGCAAGCGCAACGCTGGGGGCAGGTCCAAGAACTCTTCCATGCCGCCCTGGAACAGGCAGAGGATCGACGCGCGGGTTGGCTGGATGAGAGCTGCGCCGATCCTGAGCTGCGCCAAGAGGTTGACTCTCTCCTCGCTAGTCACCACGAAGCCACCGCCTTCATCGACCGGCCGGCCGTCGATCCGCTAGCTCTTGCCGCCAGCGGGGAGGCCGACGAACCGGCGATCGCGGGGCGCAAGATTGGCCCCTACGAACTGGTTCGCCTGCTGGGTCGTGGTGGAATGGGCGCGGTCTTTCTCGCCTTCCGGGCCGACGACACCTACCGCAAACAGGTGGCGATCAAACTCCTCGAGCGCAATCTGGTACACCTCGACCTCGAGCGTCGCTTCCTGAGCGAACGGCAGATCTTGGCCAACCTCGACCATCCGGGGATCGCCAAGCTGCTCGACGGCGGCGCTACCCAGGAAGGTGCGCCCTATCTGGTGATGGACTTCGTCGATGGTCTTCCCATCACCCAGTTCTGTCGCCACAACCAGCTCAATGTCGAAGAACGCCTTCGCCTCTTCGTCAAAGTCTGCGCGGCGGTCGCCTTCTCACACCGCAATCTGGTGGTCCATCGCGACATCAAGCCAGGCAACATCCTGGTCGCGCCCGACGGCGAGCCGAAACTGCTCGACTTTGGCATCGCCAAACTACTGCGCCAAGATGACTTCCCGCAAACCCTAGTCCAAACGCAGTCCGGGGTGCAGCTGATGACCCCGAGCTACGCCAGTCCTGAGCAGATCTTGGGCGAGGCCATCACCACCGCGACCGATGTCTACTCGCTGGCGGTGCTGCTCAACGTCCTGCTGACCGGCCAGCTTCCCTACCGGTTGGATTCGGCGGCCGCCCACGAGCTCACCCGCGCGGTCTGCGAGCAGGAGCCGCGTCGCCCCTCCGCGTCGGTCAGCGATGCTAAAAGCGTTGCGGAGGCCGGAATCGCCGAACGGGCATCCAAGCTGGAGCGGCGACTCGCCGGGGATCTCGACACCATCGTTTTGATGGCGCTGCGCAAGGAACCCAGCCGTCGCTACCCCTCAGTGGAGGCCCTGGCGGGAGATGTCCAACGCCACCTGGCCGGCCTGCCAGTTGGCGCCCGCAAGGACACCCTGGTCTACCGAACCAGCAAATTCTTCAATCGTCATCGCCTTGCAACGACCGCCGCCGCGGCAGCCTTAACGCTCCTACTCGTCCTCCTCACCAGCCTGCTCCTACAGCGTCAAAAGACCCTGCAACAACGCGACCGAGCCGGGGTGGTCTCCCAGTTCATGATCGATCTCTATGAGATCGCCGATCCTACCCAATCGAAGGGTGAGAGCATCACCGCTCGCGAAGTCCTCGACAACAGCGCCGGTGAACTCCAGCAACTCTCGGGACAGCCGGAGATCCAGGCCAGCTTGATGGAGACTCTGGCCAAGACCTATCTCGGGTTGGGCCTCTACGAGCCAGCCCGGGAGCTGTTGTTCTCGGCGTTGGCCAACCGCCGCGAACTGCATTCGAAAATCGACCCCAGGCTGGCCGACACGCTCGAAGAGCTGGGTCGGATCGAAACGCTGCAGGCGAACCATGGAAAAGCCGAAGAGCACCTCCAGGAAGCGCTGGCGATCCGCCGAAGGAGACTAGGGAAGAGTCCACAAGGAGTGGTCTCATGCCTTCACAAGCTGGCCAGCCTCTACCAAGAGGTGGGCCGTTTCGAGGAGGCGGAAAAGGCGTTTCAGGAGTCGATCGAGCTGATCGAACCCACAACTCAAGAGCGCATCAAGCTGCTGGGGACCGGCCTCGACGCTCTCGGTTCGCTCAAGCGCCAACTGGCCCAGTTCGAGGCCGCCGAGGAACTCCATCGGCGGACGATCAAACTGATGGGACAGATCACCGATCGCCACCCCCTACTGGCCGGCGCCACCGGAAATTTGGCCACCGCTCTACAGCGTCAGGGCCGTTATGAGGAAGCGGAGGAGGTTTTTCGCGATGCGATTGACCGACAGCGCCACCTCTACCCCGAGGGCCATCCCCTGCTCGCCACCACGCTCACCAACTTGGCCACCATGCTGCGCCAGCTTCACCGCTTTGCAGAGGCGGAGAGCCTATTCCAGGAAGCCCTGGAGCTTCGCCGCCAGCTCTACAGCGAGGGTCATCCAGCGATCGCTTATAGCCTCGACCAGCTAGGTGAGCTGCGCATCGCCCAAGGGAGGTTCGACGAAGCGGAAGAGCACTTCACCCGTTCCTTGAAGATCCGTCGAGAGAGGTTCGGGGCCGGCCATATCGAGGTCGCCGAATCCCTGAGTCGGCTGGCTGGCTTGCGCTACCGCCAAGAAGACTTCGAGGAAGCGCAGCGACTCTACCGCGAAGCGCTGGAGATCTACCGAGCTGAATATGGCGACACCCACACCGAAGTCGCCACCGTGGCCAACAATCTGAGCCGGGTCTATAGCAGCCTTGGTCAATTCGATAGAGCGGAGGCCATGTACCGCCAGTCGCTGGAGGTCTTCCTCAAGATCCTCGGCCCCAGCCACCCGACCATCGCCACGCTGTACCACAACCTGGGCGTCATCCAGCTAAAGCGAAAGAATCTCTTTGACGCCCGCCAGTCGTTCCACAGGGCTTACCAGCTCGCCAAGGAAAAGCTCGGCGAGCAACACGGCAACACTCTCACCTTCTCCGGCCCTCTGGTTTCCGTGTTGCTGCGCCTTGGCGAGTTCGACGAAGCCGAAAGCGTTGCCCGCCGCTCCCTGCTCGCCGCTAGCCAGACACCGGCCAATCCCCAAGTCATCGCCGACCAGGAGCGCGCCCTGGGGCTAGTCCTCCTGCGCCAACACCGCTACCGCGAGGCCGAAGCGAAGCTGCTCCAGGGCCTCGACAGGCTCCTCACCTGTTGCGCCGAACAATCGGCCAAGATCGAACGCAACCGCCGCTACCTGCGCGAGCTATACACCGCTCTGGGACGGCCGAACCGGGCTCGAGAGTTCGCGGCGGCGCCCGGAGAAGGCTCTACCGACTAGGTGCCGGTCATCCGGTAGGCGACAACGAAACCTACAAACTCTTCGAAGCGTAGGGATGAGCGTCTAAAGAATCACCGACGAATGGGAGAGTTTACTGTGAGCATCGCGCAAACCGACGAACCGACTCGTCAGAAGACTCTGCGGTTGTGGCCCGGGGTGGTCGCCGTGGTGGTGCAATGGCTGGCCTGGTGGGTCGCCCCCATCGTCATGCCCACCTTCCTGGGAGGGTACGTGATGGGGGCCTACGTCGGGGCGGGCGGCCTCCTGCTCGGCGGGGTCGCCATCGTCGTCTGGTGGGCCTTCTTCAGTCGGGCTCCTGGCTGGGAACGCTGGGGCGCCGTCAGCCTGATCGCAATCGCCATGGCCGTGACGCCGCGCTTTCTCCACGAGTCGGTGGCGACGGCGAATTTAGGGTTTCAGTTCTTCCTCCACGCCATCCCGGTCCTGAGCTTGGCGTTCGTCATCTGGGCGGCGGCCAGTCGGGGCTTGGCCCGCGGCACTCGGCGCGCCGCGATGGTCGCAACCATCTTGCTTGCCTGCGGAGTGTGGACCCTGGTGAGGAGCGACGGAATCACCGGTGACGGCGATGCGGAGTTCACCTGGCGGTGGACGGAGACTTCGGAAGAAAGACTCCTGGCCCAAGCCGGCGACGAGCCTCGGGTAGCCCCACCGGCGCCGCCCGCGGCGCTGACCGGCTACGACTGGCCTGGCTTTCGCGGACCCGGCCGCAACGGAGTCATCCCCGGCGTGCGGATCGAGACCGACTGGTCGCGGTCGCCGCCGGTCGAGCTGTGGCGGCGGCCGATCGGACCGGGAGTTTCTTCCTTCGCGGTCTCCGGCGACCTCCTCTACACCCAGGAGCAGCGCGGGGACGACGAGGTTGTCGCCTGCTACAGGGTTTCGACCGGTGAGCCGGTATGGAAACACCGCGACGAGGCCCGGTTCTGGGATTCGCATGTCGGCGCCGGCCCCCGCGCAACGCCGGCCTTGGGAGACGGTCGCGTGTACACCTTGGGCGCGACCGGAATCTTGAACGCGCTCGACGCCAGGGACGGCACCGTCGTCTGGTCGCGCAACGCGGCCTTGGACACCGACTCCGAAGCCCCCCAGTTCGGCTTCACCAGCTCGCCGTTGGTGGTCGGCGACGTAGTTATCGTCCACACCGGACGGCTCGTCGCCTACGACCTCGCCACCGGCGATCCGCGCTGGTTCGGCCCGGACGTCGGCAGGAGCTACAGCTCGCCCCATCGACTGACGATCGACGGAGTGGAGCAGATCCTGCTGCTCAGAGGCGACGGCGTAACCAGTGTCGCGGCAGGCGACGGCACGCTGCTCTGGGAGCACCCGCTGCCGGGCGGCATTGCTCAGCCGGCCGTGACCTCGAACGGCGACGTCCTGATCAGCGCCAGCGGCACCATCGGCACGCGCCGCATCGCGGTTGCGCGCGAAGCCAGCGGATGGACCCTCGAAGAGCGCTGGACATCGATGGGGTTGAAGCCCTCCTTCAGCGCCTTCGTCGTTCACCAAGGCCATGCCTTCGGCTTCGACGGCAACATTCTCGCGTCCATCGACCTCAGCGACGGCAGCCGAAAGTGGAAGGGCGGACGCTACGGCGCCGGGCAGCTCGTACTGTTGCCCGACCAGGACCTGCTGCTGGTGCTCTCGGAGAAAGGTGAGCTGGCGCTAGTTGAGGCAACCCCCGACCGATTCAAAGAGCTCGCGCGCTTCCCGGCGATCGAAGGCAAGAGCTGGAGCCAACCGGCGCTGGTCGGTGATGTGCTGCTGGTCCGCAGCCGCCAGGAGATGGCCGCCTTCCGGCTCTCCCTGGTGGGTGGTTAGCAAGCGATACTTTCCCTAGCGAAATCCCGGCAAGACCATCGGCACACGGTAGAGGCCCGTTTGGGCAGTCACATAGAGGGACCGAAAGTCGGTGCCGCCAAAGGTACAGTTGGTCGCTGCCTGGGGGATGGGAATCGCTCCAAAGGGGGTGCCATCGGCCGCGAAGACTTCGATCGTCGAGGCCCAGGTGGCGACAAATACATTGCCTTGGTGATCGACGCAGAGGCCGTCGGGAATCGTCAGGCCGGTGGCAATCGCGCGGCGATTCGAAAGAGAGCCGTCAGCGGCCACGTCGAACACCAGCAGTTCTCCCGCTTCCGAGTCGGCCAGGTAGAGCTGCTGCTGATCGGAAGAAAGGGCGACGCCGTTAGGCTGGTTGACGCCGATCACTCCCTCCCATTCCGCGGTCAATGCGCCGTTTGGATCGCGGCGGAAGAGACCGTTGAACGGCAGTTCGCGGTCGCCAGGGTTATCCAGGCCGTAGTCCGGGTCGGTGAAGTAAACCGTGCCGTCCGTGCGGACCACGAGGTCGTTGGGCGAGTTGAAACGCATACCAAGGTACTCATCGACCAGCGGCGTCACCAGGCCTGCGCCGTCGGTGTGCGAGAGGCGTCGCGTGGAATGTTCACAAGCCAGCAGCTCCCCGCTCCCCGGCAGGAGCGCCAGACCATTGGCTCGGTCACTCGGGTCGCGGAAAACGGCGAAGTTGGCCGGCGGATCGAGCCGATGGATCGTGTCGGCGGTGATGTCGCTAAAGAGCAGGTGGTCGCCTCGCCACAGCGGTCCTTCGGTGAAGACGAAGCTCTCCGAGACCGTCTCCACCGCGCCACGCCCCGCCAAAGGATTGCACAGCGCCTCCACTTCGATGTCGTCGACGAAGGTGTGCGCCGTGATCGGTCCCGGCGACTGAAGCGCGCTCCAGGAGTCGGGGGCTATACCACCAGAGATCCCTTGCAGCGCGGGTGTGGAGTCCGTCGCCTGTACCTGCCAGCCCTCCGGCTCCGCGTCTGCTTCCGGCCAAACTTTTGCCTGGAGCATGGTGGTGGCCAAGTCCACCTGATTGACCCTGAATCGCACTCGGTAGGGCACCCCGTTTTGGAAGTTGAGAGCCGCGTCGAAAAAGATCTGGATCTGTTGCTCCACACCGTCGACCTCTCGCCAGACTCCGATCCCGGGCAGGGCGCGAAAACCTTCCACGAACACCGCATAACCCTGGCCAAAGGGCGTCGTCTGCTGGAGATAGCCGCCGTTTTGCCGCACATAGAAACCAACGCCTTGGGTAGCGATGTCTTCAAAGACCACCGTGAACCGTAGCTCCACGTCGCGGGTATCCACCGGCGCGAAGAGGCGAGCTAGCGAATAGCCGCTAGGGACGGGGCGAAAGCGCGCCTGCCCCGCTTGCAAGTCGGCCAGGGCCACCCCACCCACCGCGGACCAGTAAGCGGGCCACGGATCGCCATCGGCGCCCGCGAAGTTCTCGACAAAGGGGCCAGGAACACCCAGCGAAGAGTTCCAAGCGCAGAAGTTGCCGCTTTCAAAGTCCTCGATAAAGATCGTCTGGGCCGCGGCCGCGAGGCCAGACCCACAGACCCCTGCCACCAGCAGCAGAGCCAAGCCAAGCCGGCTACGGCTGGAGCCAGGCCGAGGCAAGAATCGCGATTCTCTAGCTACACCAAACGCTGCCATGTCGAGTTCCTCTCCGCGCGCGAACGACTGGCCACCCAGCCCCATTCAAGAGTGTCGTGAGCACCGATGGTAGCAGTTCGCCGCACGGTTCTCGCAGTGAACCTTGGAGGTCTGGGTTGAATATCGTCAGCATCGGCTCCTGCTGGCTCAGGGGGACCAAAACCAAACTCAATCCCGGCTGCCGCGTGGGCCGTGCAAGCGGTATACTCCCGCCTAGTTATGGCTGAATCATTCGACATCGCTTCGACCGTGGATCTGCAAGAAGTTCGCAATGCCGTCGACCAGGCGCATCGCGAGGTTGCCAACCGTTTTGACCTCAAGAAGGCCGCTTCGCGGATCGAGCTGCAGGGCGAGGAGTTGCTGCTCGAGTCGGCGGATGAGTACACCCTGGGCCAGTGTCTCGATGTGTTGAAGAGCAAGATCATCCGCCGCGGCATCGACCTCAAATCATTGCGCTACGAGACCCCGGAGGACGCCGCGGGGGGGCGATCGCGACAGAAGATCACCCTCCAACAGGGCATCCCGCAAGAGACCTCCAAGCGCATCGTCGCGGAGATCAAGAAGATGAAGCTCAAGGTTCAAGGCGCCATCCAAGGGGACACGGTGCGCGTTTCGGGAAAGAAGCGGGACCAGCTGCAAGAGGTGATCGCGCTGGTCAAAAAGCTCGATCTCGACGTGCCCGTGTCCTTCACCAACTACCGGAGTAGCTGACCTTGCTCAATCGCGGCCGCCGCCGCCGCCCACCTCGCGCGACCCGCGCCGCACTGGTGCTTTCGTGGCTGCTGGCCGTCCTCGTGCTGGTTCCAGCGCCTTCGGCGCGAGCCGCTAGGGGGCCCTATGAAGAGGGCGACCGCATTCGCCTCACCGGCCTGGTCACCGAACCTGGCGGGCTACCGATCGACGGACTGTACGTGGCCCTCGAAGTTGCCCGTTCTGGTTTCAGCCCGCGCCACTTCAGGCGGCAGCGCAAAGAGATTCGACGGCTGACCGGCTTGACCAACGAGCGTGGCAAGTTCGATCTCGAATGGCCCTGGAACAGCTATTTCAACGACTTTCAGCTGGTGGTCAGTATCCCCGTGCGCGATGTGCGTGGCGAGCGAATGCACGAGTTGGAACGGATCGATCTCAGCCACAAGATCAAGCAAGGCAGTCCGGTGGTCTCTTCCATCGTGGTGCGCGATGCGGCCTTCGTGGCTAGCCTGCGAGAGTTTCTCGCCTCGATTAGCTCGGAGGACCAACGGCGCACCCACCAGGAGGTCGGCGAGCCGGACAAAGTGGAGCAACTCGATTTCCGGGACCACACCGAGGTCGCTTGGTGGTATTTTGAGGCCGGTAAGGTCTACCGTTTCAACGATGGCAAGCTCGAGCGTATCGAGCCTTTCGATCCGGTCACCGCGGAACCCTAGCGCGGCCCCGCGACCTCGCCTGCCCCTGGATCTCTCGTGAGTCAACCGATGCCTTTGGCGAACCCGAACGAGCGCCACCCCACCAGCCCACCGCAAACGGCGCCCCCTGCCCGTTTCTTGGAACTGGTCGCCGACAAGTTGGTGGCGACCGAGGTCATCTTTCGCCAACACCTGGCGAGCGATGTGCCCTTCATCGAAGAGGCCGGCAAGTACCTGGCGCAAGGCGGTGGCAAGCGCGTTCGACCAGCTCTGCTGCTGCTCGCCGCCCAGCTGCTGGGCCACGACGGCGAGGAAGAAGTGACCTACGCCGCCGTCGTCGAACTGATCCACACCGCGACCCTGATTCACGACGACATCATCGACTACGCCCCCCTGCGCCGGGGCCGACCGACGGTTAGCCAGCTATGGGACAACCATCGCACCGTCTTGCTGGGTGACTGGGCCTACACCACCAGCATGAACATGGCCCTTTCGCACGGCCGGGTTGAGGTCATCCGGCGCCTGTGCACTGCCACCGCGCGGATGACCGAAGGCGAGCTTTTGGTTCTCGATCGGCTCGGAGTCCCCGACCTGAGCGTCGAGGAGTACTTCGAGATCATCGGCCGCAAGACCGCCGACCTCTTCTCCGCCGCCTGTTCGATCCCCAGCCTGATCCCCACCGAGCGCCCCGAAGCCGGTGCCGTGCTGGCACGCTACGGCAAGGCGCTGGGCATCTGCTTCCAGCTAGTGGACGACCTGCTCGATTTCACCGCCCGCGAGTCCGATCTAGGCAAGCCG
Organism: Acidobacteriota bacterium; assembly: GCA_003231035.1. Taxonomy (GTDB): domain Bacteria; phylum Acidobacteriota; class Thermoanaerobaculia; order Multivoradales; family SZUA-115; genus SZUA-115. The sequence continues at coordinate 26,658 of QIHU01000303.1, read as the reverse complement.
GTGCTCTCTGACCTCAAGGAAGGCAAACTCACCTTGCCGGTCTTGCTGCTCATGCCGCGCCTCACGGCCAAAGCCCGCCAGCGCGTTGAGAGGGTGCTCGAAGATCGTAGTTTCGACCGCGTCGATCCCCAGGAGATTCTAGACCTGGTCAACACCGAAGGTACTCTTCAAGAGGTCGAACAGATCGCCGGTGACTACGCCCAGCAGGCCCGCCAGCAGTTGGAGTTCTTCCCTCCTTCGACCACTCGAGAGGCTCTGGAGTACGCCCCCGAGTATCTTCTCTCGCGCCGCCGGTAGCCGACCTTGCCCACTCCGCCGTCGCCCAACCCTTCCAGCGGACCGCACCTGGGACCCACCACCTCGCGGGCCGATCTCGACACCGCTGTCCGGCAGCTGGCCGAGAAGCGCAAGAGTTGGAGCGCCCTTGGCGCGCAGCGGCGTTTGGAGCTGACTGATCAACTGATCGCCAGTTTCGCCACGGTCGCCCAGCGCTGGGTCGATGGTTGCCTGGAGGCGGAGGGGATTCCCCCCGCCAATGCGCTGGCGGGCGAAGAGTGGCTGGCCGGGCCCTACTTGATCTTCCGCAATCTGCGCCTCCTGCGCGGCTCACTGCGCGACATCGCCCGCCATGGTCGTCCCCGAATTCCCGGCCCGGTGACCACCCGCGCCAACGGCCAGGTGGTCGCGCAGGTGATCCCGTCCACCCTCTGGGATCGTATTTTCTACGCCGGGGTCAGCGCCGAAGTCTGGATGGAGCCCGGGGTCACCGCCGACGACATACCGCAAGCAGCCCACTACCGCGAGGCCGACGAAGGGGGCGTGGCGTTGGTGTTGAGCGCCGGCAATGTCTCCTCGATCGGGCCGATGGACACTCTCTACAAACTCTTCGTCGACAACCGGGTGGTGCTCTTCAAGGTTCACCAGACTAACCACTACCTCGGACCCCTCTTCGCGGAAGGGTTTGAGCCCCTCATCCGGCGCGGTTTTCTACGCGTGGTCTACGGCGGGGCGCGGGAAGGGGCCTACCTGTGCGAGCACTCAGGGATCGACGAGATCCATGTGACCGGTTCAGACAAGACGGTGGAAGCGATCGCTTTTGGAACCGGAGAGCAAGGCGCCGCGAACAAGGCGGCGCGCAAGCCGAAGCTCAGCAAGAAGATCACCAGCGAGCTGGGCAACATCAGTCCGTGGATCGTCGTTCCAGGCCCATGGTCAGTGGCCGATGTGGCCTACCAAGCCGAGAACATCGTCTCTAGCCTGGCCAACAATGCCGGCTTCAACTGCAACGCCACCCGCATGCTGGTCACCCACGCCGGCTGGGAGGGGCGCGCTCCCCTCCTCGACGAGATGCGACGGCTGCTGACCACCCTGCCCACCCGTCGTGCCTACTACCCCGGTGCCGAGGAGCGGTGGAGCCGTTTCGTGGAGAGCCACGAGCGCAGCGAACAGTTCGGCGACGACGATTTCGGCCGCTTGCCCTGGGTCCTGATTCCAGATCTGGACCCGGCACTCGAAGAGGATCTGTGTCAACGCAGCGAAGCCTTCTGTAGCGTGATGGCCGAGACTGCCCTGCCGGCCCACGATCCCGCCAGCTTCCTCGATGCCGCCGTGCGCTACGCCAATGAGCGGCTGTGGGGAACCTTGAACGTCACCCTGGTGATCCATCCCGCCACCCTGCGCGACCCCGCCATAGCCGCCGCCTTCGAGCGCGCGGTGGAAGAGTTGCGCTACGGCACGGTGGCGATAAACCACTGGGCCGCCATCGGCTATGGCATGGTGGCCACCACCTGGGGAGCCTTCCCCGGCGCCGACCTCTACGACATTCAGTCCGGCACCGGGGTGGTTCACAACACCCTGATGTTCGACCGCCCCCAGAAGTCCGTCCTCCGGGCCCCTTTCCGGGTCTCTCCTAAACCGCCGTGGTTCGTGAGCCACAGGAAGTCCCTGGAACTAGGGCGCCGGATGACCCGGTTCGAGATCGACCCCTCACCCTTCAAAGTGCCGGGAATCTTCGCCTCTGCCCTGACCGGTTAGCAGCCCTAGGAAACCTCTCTCATGCCGACTGCTTCTGAACGTCTTCACAACTTCTCAGCCGGCCCCGCCACCCTGCCCCTGGCCGTGCTCGAAGAGGCAAGACGCGATTTGCTCTGTTTGCCAGGAGCGGGAGCCTCGATCCTAGAGATTAGCCACCGCTCTGCGGCCTTCACCGCGATCCTCGACGAAACGCGCCACAACCTACGCCAGCTCTTGAACATCCCGGACGACTACGAGGTGCTCTTCCTCCAAGGCGGCGCCAGTCTTCAGTTCTCGATGGTGGCGATGAACTTCCTGCGCCAAGCCAACGGCGAAACCGCCAGCGCGGACTACCTGGTGACCGGCTCTTGGAGTGCCAAAGCGGTCACCGAAGGCCAGCGGGAGGGGACCGTGCGCCAAGTGTGGAACGGCAAAGACGCGGGGTTCAAGCGGGTTCCCAGCCTCGCTGAACTCGACCTCGACCCCGACGCCGCCTACCTCCACTTGACCTCGAACGAGACCATCCAGGGAGTCGAATTCCCCGATCCGCCGTTCGACATCGCTCCGCCCTCGGAGTCAGGCAGGGCGATGATCTGTGACTGCTCTTCGAACTTCTTGAGCCGTCCGATCGACATCTCTCGCTACAGCATGCTGTACGCCGGAGCCCAGAAAAACGCCGGACCGGCGGGAGTGACCCTGGTCATCGTTCACCGCCCGCTGCTCGAGCGCTCCCCCCCAGGGTTACCCACCATGCTCGACTACCGAATCCATGCCGCCAAGGGCTCGGCCTACAACACGCCGCCGGTCTTCTCGATCTACTTGGTCCTTCTAGTCACCCGTTGGTTGCGCGACGAGATGGGCGGGCTGGCCAAGATGGAGGAACGCAATCGCGAGAAGGCAGGGATTCTCTACAACCGAATCGATGAGAGCGACGGCTTCTACCGTGGCCACGCCGAACCCACCAGTCGCTCGCAAATGAACATCGCTTGGACCCTGGCCGACCCGGCGCTCGAAAGCCCGTTCCTCTCGCGAGCCAGCGAACGCGGCTTAGTGGGTTTGAAAGGGCACCGGTCGGTCGGCGGGCTGCGAGCCTCGATCTACAACGCCATGGCTCCCCAGAGCGTCGAAGAACTGGCGGCTTTCATGGACGAGTTTCGCCACTCGCACTGAGGCCAAGAGCGATCACCATGGCGCCGATTGAGTTCCTTTTCGACGAACCCTCTGGCGAGTCGCCGCTCTACACGCCCTGTATGGTTGTCTTGGCACACGGCGCCGGAGCACCGATGGACACCCCCTTCATGGCCACCCTCGCCGATGGCCTCGCCCGCCTCGGTCTGCGAGTTGCCCGCTTCGAGTTTCCCTACATGGCCCAACGCCGCCACGGTGGATCGCGCCGCCCCCCCAACCGGATGCCGGAGCTCGAAGCGTGCTGGCGCCAAGCGGTCGAGCAACTGGCTGGCGCAACGGGGTCGCGCGGGCGCAAGGCCACGCGACTGATCATCGGCGGCAAGTCGATGGGTGGCCGCGTCGCCAGCCATGTCGCGGACTCTCTCGGCGTCGACGGCCTGGTCTGCCTCGGCTATCCCTTCCACCCTCCGCGTAGCCCAGAGAAAACCCGCACCGCCCACCTGGCCGATCTCGCCACCCCGACCCTCATCCTCCAGGGTACCCGCGATCCGTTCGGCAAGCCCGAAGAGGTTGACGGCTACCCTCTTTCACCCTCGATCCAGCTCCACTGGCTGGACGACGGGGACCACTCTTTCAAACCGCGCAAGCGATCCGGCCGCTCCCAGGAAGAACATCTGGCCACGGCAATCGAGGCCATCGCCCTCTTCGCCGCCACCCTCGGTTGACCTCACCGCTCGACCGCTCCCTTCCCCGATCCAGAGCGCCAAAGCTCCACCGCCGCGGCCAACATCGCACCGGGCAGAAGAAGTTCGGCCGAGGCCAGGTAGCGCCACTCCGGTGGTTCAACCAGCAGGGTGAGGGCGAGGGAGGCGAGATAGAACGCGACCGCCAGCAGCAGGAAGTTCAGAGCCGCTCCGGCACCGCTCCACCCCCCTTTCTGGCAACGCCAACGACAAACTGCCGCGCTGAATAGGCACAGCAACGCCGGCAGCCAGATCCAAGGTTTGGCGGCGGTCAACCGCAAGGCTCGCAACCACGACCGAGCTAGCCAAACCGCATACAAACGCGGTCGCTGGCGGATCACGGAGATCGAGAATCGACTGAGCCGCCGATCGACAAACAGATCGCGCGGAATCTCAGGGGGGCGGTCGGAGTAAAACTCCCTCCACAACCCGCGTGCCTGGGGAATGGCGATCTTCCACGCGTTAATGTTGAAGGACTCCTGCCAGTCGTCGTACGGAGAGGAGGCGGTGAGCGGCGGCAAGCCACGGGCTTGGCGTTGCGCGAGGATACGGGAGGCTAGCTCTTGATCCTCAGCGGGCAGAACTTCGATCACCTCGTCTCCCACCATGGACGTAGCGATACCCGAGAGATTGTAGCCCGCAAAACCGACCAGCCCGAAGTGCCCCACCACCACCCAGCGCAAGAAGCTGAAAGCCAAGAAGGGCACCACCGCCACCAGCAGGACGACCCCGGCACGACGTAGAGAACGGCTCCAGACCAGAACGGCCAGCGGACTGAGTGGAACCAGGAATAGGAACGCCGGTCGAATCTGGTAGGCCACCAAGAGGGTGGCCCCAAAGAGGATCCAGAGGCCAACCGCCCGCCCCCGCGCCAGCGACAGGCCAAGCAGCGCGGACAACGCAACCAAGCCAAAGGCCGAGGCCGGAACCTCGGTCATGGCCGAAGGCGCCAAGTGCACGACCAACGAGGAATAGAGAAGAGGGGTGGTAGCCACGACCGCTGCCAAGGCGGAGAGGCCAAACCGTTCCAGCGCCGCGCAGAGTAGCACCACCGAAAAACCGTATAGCAACAACTGTACAGCCGGCAGGCAAAGCAGCTCGCCACAAGCGCTCTCGACCGCCCGCAAGAAGAGTGGATACCCCACGGTGCGCATGCTACCCAGCATCTCACCCACCGGAACCTGCCGGGTGGTGTCCTAACAGTGTGTGGGCGGGGGAAGGCGGCGGGGATGAGTAGCGGGCGGGGGGCCAGTGTAGCCACGAGCGATGCGCTAGACTTCTTGGGTTTCGACCTTAACGACCTTCTCCCAAGGGACGGCGGCCTAGCCTGCATGCTGAAAGCCTACTTCGACGAATCGCAGAGGCCAGACGGCACTTTCTGCGTGGCTGGCTTCGTATTCACCAAGGGTCAGGCTGCGCGTTTTCAGTCTGAGTGGAAAGAGATGCTTACTTGTGGCCGGATCTTCCACATGGTGGAGGTTGTACACAGAAATCGACAGTTTAAGCACCTGAGAGGGCGCGAAGCGTCGCAACGGCTTCAGGATCAAGCTGTCGAAATTATTGCAAAGTACGCTCAGTTCGGGGTAGCAGTCGCCTGCAACCTCACCGAGATCGAACCATACCTTCCTAAGGTGCGCGGATTCAACCGCGCGTACCCACTTTGTGCCCACTTCTGTCTCGCTGCGGTCGGTGCGCACCTGGACAAGGATAAGAGGACAGATGTCGTTTCCTATCTCTTTGAGCAGGGAAACGAAGGTCCGCAAGGCGACGCCGACGCTTTGATGCACCTCGTGAGGCGAGACGCTACATTGCGCCGTGCATATCACTACCACTCCCACGCATTCGTCGGAAAGCAGGACTCAACAGTCCTTCAGGCAGCCGATCTACTCGCGTGGGAATACGGACGATTCAAGGGTGAACACCTTGACAGTGGCAAGGAGCCTTCGCGGCCTGAATTTCGCAATCTGATCATGGGCAAGCGCATCAAGTTCAAGGCGCAGCACCTAACACCAAGAAGTCGGATTCTTCGTGAGTACTTCGCGCAGATTCAAGCGTACGGCGAGAAAATCAATTCGGACCTCGACTCAGAAATCAGTTAGCAGATCCGCCACCGTCCACGGCTTCCGAGTAGCCCTCCCGCCGCGTTGACCGCCGCCCCCTCCTGTAGAATCGCCTCAATCTTCGGCGCGGCTAGGTTGATCCCCGAACGCTGGGCTCCCACAGCCCGGAATGCCGCGCCGCTTTTCTTTGTGGGCACCAGGTGGAGGTGCAACCCCTTGCCATCCGATGAGAGATATCGGAGCTCCAAGTCGGAAAAGCACGCCGAGCTCTACCAGATAAGGCGCTTGATTGAGGTAGATGGCCTCGAACAGGAGGCTGCTGTCTGGCGGCTCATTCGAAAGCGGAATCTGGATCCACCAAAGCGCCACTATGAGCGCCTTCGAAGAGCGTTTCGCCGCGCTAAGAAGAAAGGCACCTTGCCCACGGGTCCTCCGGTTCCTGAATTTCAAGAACGGGGCGTGAAGAACATCTTTGCCAACGAGAGAAGGGCTCTGGAGGAGGCAGAGAGAAGCCTAGAGCCGGCGGCGGAGAAACTCCGAAGGCTCGGCATCGACCCGGCAGACCCTGAGCTGGGCTCACTTGTCGAGAGCATCAAGGCAGAGCTGAAGGAGATGCAAGAGTTCCTAGCCGGTCACGCTGACCGGCTCGTGCCTTCACTTCGAGAGAAGGGTTTCTTCGAGGAGGAGGAGATTCTCTCGGAGCTGAAACGCTTGCATGGCGAGGAGGACCGCCTTGAAGAGCGCCGTGTCGCCGTATACGACTTTTTTTGGGCAAGAGATTCGATTTCCGCACTTCGGGACAGGCTGAGCCCGGTTACGGGACAAGGTAACTCAAACAGCGGGACAGTCTCCAAAAAAGACGGGACAAAATCTGTAAATATCGAAGAAGAACGGGATAAGTCATCCTTTTCGTCCGGGACAAGACGCTAGTAAGCCTATTGTTTTCATAGACTTAGCCCGCTTGACAGGCCGGCATCGCTCACTTACGATGCTGAGGTCGGGGCGAAGTAGACCCCGCTAACGCGAAACGCCACCTGTTACGAGGTGGCGTTTCAGAAACCAGGCAGCAGCCCTGCCATTGATTTCATCGGGTGGATTGTATCCGCTCGCAGGGCTGTGCCGCAACTGGAAAGGCGGTGCGAGGTGGCCCAAGAGGCTCCAAGAGCGATCGGGTGGAAGCGGCATCGGCCGTATCTGCCACGGTCGCAGATATCTAGCCGTAGGGCGGTCGAGGTCCGATCCCTACGCGCCGCCCTACTTCTCCTTCTTGAGTTCCGTACGCGCTCGCTCAAGCGCTGCTGTTAGAACAAAGTTCGAGAGGTTTCGGTTCTCTAGCTTTGCCGCCGCATGCAGTGTCGCCTTCTCTTCCGCCGTGCATCTGACCTGCAATCTCTCATCCTGTATTCGCGCTTCCTTCATGCTCCCAATGTACTCCCATCGTAACGCCATGTCAATACCAAGATTTCTGAGGATTCCTCTTCTCAATCTCTTGACTTGTACTCCTAAAGGGAGTACAGTAGGGACATGGAAACGACACACACCAATTGCCCGAAATGCTCCGGCGACGCCATCAAGTGGGGAGCGGATCGCAACGGCCACCAGCGGTTCAAGTGCAAGGCTTGCGGCTCGACCTTCGCCAACCGGCCGGCCCGCCCGCTGGGCAACCACCGCATCCCGCTAGAGCGGGCCATCCTGGTTCTCAACCTCCTAGTCGAGGGTTCCAGCATCCGCGCTATCGAGCGCGTAACCGGGACGCACAGAGACACCGTGTGTCGCCTGCTGCGCACCGTCGGCGACCGCTGCGGCGAACTCCTTGAGCGCCTGGTGGTGGGCGTCGAGGTCAACGATGTTCAAGCAGATGAGATTTGGGGTTTCGTCGGGATGAAGCAGAAGACCAAGACCGGTAGGAAGATCGACAGCCACCACCTTGGTGATGCTTGGTGTTGGACAGCCATTGACCGCGAGAGCAAGATGATTCTCACCCACCGGCTCGGCTCCCGTACCGCGATGCACGCTGACGCCTTTTGCGAGGCACTGGACAAGGCCACGGCCGGCCGCTTCCAACTCTCCACCGATGGCCTCGACTCCTACCCGGAAGCCATCAGCTACCACCTGGGAACACGAGTGGACTACGGCCAGGTCATCAAGCAGTACGGCTCCACCACGAAGGAAGATCAGCGGCGGTATTCTCCCGCCTCGATAATAGCCATTGAGAAGCGAGCCATCCACGGCGCGCCTGACGAAGCGCGGATCTGCACTAGCCACGTTGAGCGGTCGAACCTCACCATCCGCACCCACATGAAGCGGATGACCCGCCTAACCTGTGCATTCTCCAAGAAGTGGGAGAACCTCCGCGCCGCGTTCGCCCTGCACTTCGCGAGCTACAACCTCTGCAAGATGCATCGGTCGATCCGCATGACCCCGGCGATGAAGGCCGGAGTCACACGGGCGCCGTGGTCGATGGGCGATCTGCTAGCGGCATCGATCTAGCGGCGAATAGAAATCATCCGCAAGAACTCAGCAATCAGCTCGTCAAGGCGCTCTTCCGTCAAAGCATCAACGGAAAAGTCTTCTGTGTCTTTTCCGGGCATATCAATTAAAACCTTTACCTTCAGTGACTCGAAGTGCTTCAAGAAGGTCATGGACCAACCGGAAAGATTGCTTGTGTCGCTTCGTCTGAAGACCCTAAGAGTCGTGCCATCAAGCCCAAGTGGATTAGGGCCTACAGACGTCTGTAGGAACTCTGACTTTTCCTCGATCCTTGACCCTGCGCGCTCAAGCAAAGGCAACAGGGTAGATCGATGCCACTGAAGGAATGCATCGCAGAAGTCGTCTCTTCGCTTCCGGCTCCGGTCATTCGCAACTTCATCTGACTTCATGTTGCCGTCAAAATCTGATGCGAACTCATCGATCAAGTCATCTAGCTTGCGAACCATTCTCTCTGACTCCTTCCATTGAGCGACCAGTGGTCGTTCCGGCCCCATCTTGAGGCTTAAATCAAAGCGCCACACGCAAGCATCTTACTTCAATCCTGCTCCTTCGGGTAGATCGGTAACAACTCTAGGCCAAGGAAAGGGCGACCCGCGCCGCCCTCAACTCCAGTTCCTAGCCCTCGAAAGCTAGAACCATCACCAACTCCACCAACGCTGCGCGCTTGCCTTGCCGGTCGGCTGTAGCTCCGATCTGCGCAGCGGTAGCGAACCAAATCCGCTTGTGAGCTAGCAGGCGCAGCAGCACGGCCCGCAATGCTTGGTTCCAGTCGGCTTCGTCCGCCGACATCAGGCCGGCGTGTATCTCCTGTAAATCGGTCTCGCGCTCCGGGTCGGCGGTACAATTATCGCGGTCGCTCATGAGGCTTGTCTCCTGAGTGGCTAGGCTCGGCGTCGCGTTCTCACCGCTGCGCCGGGCCGCTTCATCGGTTCCGGGAAGGCGCGCCCCTCCCGATACCGGCAAGACTACCGCCCGCTCAAGCCGAGTCAGGCTAGATCGGGCGCCCACACACTCTTAGGACACCACCACCTGCCGCGCCAACTTGACGTAGAGATGGCTGTCATTGCGCAGGATCAGCTCAAAACCAGGTCGCGACAGGTAGCCCGTCACCACCACCACCACTTGCAGGACCATCCATGGCCAACCTCGGTGCAACACCCTCGGCAATCGCATTCGGCCTCTCCCCATTCAGCGAGACGGAGCAGATATTTTCAAGCCTCAGTTCAGTGATTCACATCATACATCTATTTGCCTGTCTTCGCTCAATGCGAACTCTCGCCGTACCCCTCTTGACCCAGAACCGCACGACCGTGCTAGTATCGATCGGTGAGCAAAGGAGCCGAAACCCGAGAGACGATTCTCTCCACCGCCCTCGCCGCCGCCAGCACGTACGGACTGGAGGCGTTGTCGATCGGTAGTCTGGCCAAAGAGGTGGGGATGTCCAAGAGCGGTCTCTTCGCCCATTTCGCCTCGAAGGAGAATCTCCAGATCGAGGTCCTGGGAACGGCGGTGCGTCGATTCATCGACGATGTGATCGCCCCCGCGCTGGCGGCTCCCCGCGGGGAGCCGCGCATTCGAGCCTTCGTCGAGCGTTGGATGGATTGGACTCAGGCACCCTATCTTCCGGGTGGTTGTATTTTTTTGGCCACCGCCAACGAGCTCGACGATCGCCCCGGTCCATTGCGCGAAGCCCTGGTGGCCGCGCAACGCGACTGGATCGAGGCGTTGACCACCGCGACCCGGCTCGGCGTCGAAGAGGGCCACTTCCGAGCTAACCTCGATACTCACCAGTTCGCCTACGAGCTGTATTCGATCCTATTGGCCCACCATCACTTCGACCGCCTCTTGCGCGACCCCGAGACGAAGCCGCGAACTCGACGTGCTTTCGAGAGATTGATTCGCTCCGCGGCCCCGATCGCCCAGTGCTAGTACCGTCCGACTCCCGGAGATGACCATGGACAAGAAGCAGAAGTCTGATCTTGAAAAAAGAACGAACGTTCGCTCTTCTTCCTTTTCAATGCGTGCCTTGCGCACGCTGCTGCCGATCGCCTATCGAATCGTGCCCCGCAAGATCGAGAAACTGGCCTTGGCGCAGTTTCGCACGCCACGTCCCCACCGACGTCCAGACCGCGAAGAGAAGTGGCTGGCGACGGCACAACGGTTCGCCATCCCGATTCGTCCCTCGGTCGGCGCCGACGCCGATGCACCCCATGAACTCGCCGGCTGGGCTTGGGGTTCTGGCCCAACCGTCCTCCTGGTTCATGGCTGGGAAGGAAGGGGTAGTCAGATGGGAGCCTTCGTGACGCCCTTGACCGCGGCGGGCTACCGGGTGGTCACTTTCGACTCCCCCGCTCACGGCGAGAGCGGCGGCAAGCTCTCTTCGCTACCGGAGATGACCAATGCTCTGCAAGCCGCCGCGCAAGCAGCCGGCCCGCTGCATGGCCTGATCGCCCACTCCTTCGGCTGCGCCATCGCTGCCCTCGCGGTGCGCCAAGGGCTGCACATGGAACGGCTCGTTTTTGTCGCGCCGCCCGCCGACTTCGGTGGTTTCCTCTTGCGCACCGTCCATTCCTTCGGCCTTCCCGACCGGGTCTACGACACCCTGACCCAAGCGATCGAACGACGATTCCACATCTCCTGGGAAGCGGTGCGCCGCGTCACCATGGATGCGGCCACCGAGATCCCCCTACTGGTGGCCCACGACCGAGGGGACCCAGAGACCAGCTATGAAGGCGGCTTGCAGGTCCACCGAGCCTGGCCGAACTCGCGGCTGCTCACCACCGACGGTTTGGGCCACCGCAGGATTCTCAGGAACCGAAAGGTCGCCGAGCAGGCCGCGAGATTCATCGCCAAGGCCAACGCGGATCCCGGAAGCAACTCTAGCCCGAAGCTAGAAACCGGCCTGGACGACCCCATACAGACGGCATCCAGGGAGCCCGTGGCCGGGCTCCCTGGTTACACGACTCCACCAATTTGCCTAGGGACAGGTATTGAAGGCGTCGGTGTCGGTGATCGGTAGGAAAGGGGTGTTCAGTGGGTTGCTGTAGCTCTTTGTCGCACCGGTTTCGGTGTCTGTCACCATGATGTCGACCTGCACATTGGTCAGACCGCCAGCGAAGAACCAGAAGCGGTTGAAAGGATTGACACAGGCGTTGCGGACTTTGACCACCAGCTCGACGTTCTCCTCGGTGAAGAACCAGAAGTAGCCGGTGTCCGGCGTCAGCTCGATCGCCTGAGCCACCCCGGTCTGACCCTGGTTGGTTTCAAAGAGGGCCGTGACCTCAAAACGGTCATCGAGCAGGCAGAGGGTTTCCGCATCTTCCACACATGGCTCCACTGGCGGCGGCGGTGGCGGTGGCGGCGGCGGGGTGGCATCGTCATTGTCGATGATGGTCAGCGTCGCGTTCGCCGGGTTGCCCAGGCTAGCTCCGCCCGTCGGGTTGGAAAGGGAGAGCGCCACCGTCTCGTTGGCCTCGTCGAGAGTATCTTCGAGGATCATCACCGTGACGTTCTTCGAGCTGCTGTCACCGTCCCCCCAATTCACCACCGTAGTGGTCGCCGTATAGTCCTGGCCAGCGGTGGCGGAGCCGTTGGCGGTTGAGAAGGTCGCGCTCACCGCACCGTCGCTACCGCCGATGCGTTGCAACTCAAGCGCCTTGATCCCCGCCGCCTCATTGACCGTCGAGGCGCCTTCCGCGAAGCGAATCGAGCCCGGAACCGGCGGCGCGCCAGCGACATTGATCACCCCTGTCATCCCGATGGCGGAGTGGACGATGCAGATGTACGGCACCGTCCCAGGCGTGGTGAAGGTGAAGGTGAAAGTCCAGGGAGGATTGGCCGGCGGCCCACTGTTGAAGAGACCACTCACCGCCTCCACATTGTGGAAGCCCCCTTGGTTAGTCCAAGTGACGCTGTCGCCGACATTGATATTGAGTACCGAGGGCACGAAGACATTGGAACTCAGAACAACATTGAAGTTAGCGGCCCGCGCCGGCCCAGCTAGGGCGAGAAGACCACAGAGGAACGCAAGATTCAGTAGATTGAACGAGAATCGATGCATGGGAAGCTCTCCTTGATCATTTTGCGGTGAGTACCCGAAACGGTTCTAGTGGTTCATCGCGAAACGAGTATTCTGAGCTTGGCGGCAGTGAGTAACGGCGGCGGCCGATTCGACCGGCTTCGATCCAGGCGAGTTCAATCCAGGTGGCCGCTCTCGGAGTCTCCCATCTCCACCCCTCCGTCAGGGAAATACTCCTTCCATCGCTTTGTCACCAGAGCCGCCGTCCCTTCATCGCAAGACAGCTCGTCCGGATAGCCCGGTTTCATCCGCGCATCGATCAAGATCGGTGGGCTGTAGGATATCTGATTGCGGACGATCCGCTGCGCCGCCGCGTGGATATCGGCCGCCGGCTCGAAACGGGTGAAGGTGGTCCATAGGAAGTTCATCGAGCTGGCGACGGCCCGCGCCGGCTCGTCGCTGAGCACTACGAGCGGCCAATCGGCGAAGGCTGGATGCTCCGCCAGGCGCCGCGCCGCCTCTGGGTCCTCGTCGTACGACGGGCCGCCGATCACCAAGCAACCGCGACAATAGACTCGAACATCCGTGACCTCGGGAGGAGGCGAAGCCGACGGTCGAAACTCCCCCGGAAGATCGCGCACCGGCTCGCCCAGGCCAAGCCAGACCCCCTTGGAGCCCCGGTTAACCTCAGGACCGGTGTAGTCGAGGGTGTCCATCGAGAGGTTGCCCAGAACGTAGAGGTCGGTCTCCGGTCGGGTTCGCGCCAGGAGATGTTCCAGGGTGGCTGAGAAATCGGTCAGATCGATCGGCTGATCGATCACCAACAGGAACTTGGTCAGCGCCAGCTGCCCTTCGCCCAAGATTCGAAAGGCACTCACCATCGCCTCGCGCGGGTAGCGATCCCGCACCACCGCCGCGGCCAGGGAATGGTAGCCCGTTTCACCGTACGACCACAGATCTCGGACCGCCGGCATGACCAGCGGAAAGAGGGGCGAAAGCAGCTCCTGGAGCAGGTCACCGATGAAGAAGTCTTCTTGCCGAGGCTTGCCCACCACCGTGGCGGGAAAGATTGCATCGCGACGGTGAGCCAGGTGGCTGACCTCGAAAACCGGGTAGTCATGACGCAGCGAGTAATAGCCGTAGTGATCGCCGAACGGACCTTCGGCGCGGCGCACCCTCGGGGCCACCGAACCGACGAGGGCGAACTCCGCCGAAGCGATCAACCGGTGCGCTCCGGGACCGCCACAGGTCGGCAAACGTTGGCCGGCGAGCAGGGAGGCGAGCAGGGTTTCGGGAACGTTTTCCGGCAACGGAGCGATCGCCGCCAGAATCAAAGCCGGTGGCCCGCCGAGAAAGACGGTGGCCGGCAGCGGCTCGTTGCGCTCCTGGGCCACCTCGTAGTGAAAGCCGCCGCCCTTGCCGATCTGCCAGTGCATTCCGGTGGTGCGCTCGTCGTGCACCTGCAACCGATACATTCCGAGGTTCGGCCCTTTTCCATCCGGGTGTTCGGTATAGACCAAAGGCAGAGTGACAAAGGGGCCGCCGTCCTCGGGCCAGGTGGTCAATACCGGTAGCCGGTCGAGCCGGACATCCTGGGTCACCACTTCGGTGACCGGTCCGCCGCGGCGCTTGCGCATTCCGATCCGCAAGGCCTCCCGGGCCACATCGCGTGCCGCCCAGAGCTTGGCGGGAGTGGGCGGCAGCAGAGTCTCCGCCAGCTCGACCAAGCGCCGGATCAGGCGCAGCGGCCGCTTCCCGAAAGCCGCCTCGGCGCGCCCGGCGGTCCCGAAGAGGTTGGTCACCAGCGGAAAATCTGCCCCTTGGACCTGAGTGAAGAGGAGCGCCGGCCCCCCGGCGGCGATCACCCGGCGATGAATCTCCGCCACTTCGAGGCGCGCATCGACCGGAACCTCGATGTGGACCAGGTCGCGCTCACCGCGTAGATGATCGAGAAAGACCCTCAGGTCGGGGAATGTCAGGTCGGGATCCGTCAAACCTCTCGCCACCGGCTTCCTCTCGCGGATAATTCCGGCCAGGATCCGCCGGTGGCGTCATCATATCTGTAAGCGCCTGGGTAGGGCGCACTCAGCTCAAAGTGTGTCGACCAACCCTAGAGGTCCGGCAGGAAAACCCTGTAGGTCGCGTTACGGTCGCCGTGGAACACCCGAAGCCGCCGATCCTTTTGGGGGCAAGTTTGCCGCCACCATGGAAAAAGGGACAGGCCCAAAAGACCTGCCCCCAAGCAGTCCGCAACGATGGAAGAAATCCTACTCTTTGCCGAAAATCTCGGCCGGCAGAGTGCGGATCTCTTCGTCGCCGAAATCGAAGAACAACTCGTCGTCGCTGCCGAGTTCGTCGAAGTACTCCTGCTCGGTGAGGTGGAAGTCGTGGTAGTGGTCCATTCCGGTACCGGCAGGGATGAGGCGACCCACGATGACGTTCTCCTTCAGGCCGCGCAACAGGTCGACGGCTCCGTTGATCGACGCCTCGGTTAGAACTCGAGTCGTCTCCTGGAAACTGGCCGCCGAAATGAAGCTCGCCGTCGACAGCGAAGCCTTAGTGATCCCGAGCAGCAACGGACGGCCGATCGCCGCCGCGCCACCCGCCGCCAGAACCCTGTCGTTCTCTTCATGGAAAATGAACCGGTCGACCTGCTCGTCGATCAAGAACTTGGTGTCACCCACCTCTTGAATCTTCACCGAGCGCATCATCTGACGCACGATCGTTTCGATGTGCTTGTCGTTGATGTTGACGCTCTGCGAGCGGTAGACCTCTTGGATCTTGTCGGTCAAGTAGCGCTGCAGCTCCTTCTCACCCAACACTTGAAGAACGTCATGCGGGTTGATCGGGCCGTCGATCAAAGGATCGCCGGCCGATACGCGCTCGCCCTCCTGAACGTTGATGTGGATGGAACGTGGTACCAACGCTTCGCGAATCTCGCCATCGTCGCTCTCGATGATGACCTTGCGCATCCCCTTGACCACCTCGCCCAGGCGGACCGTGCCGTCGATCTCCGTGATGATCGCGGACTCTTTCGGCGTTCTCGCCTCGAAGAGTTCGACGACCCGCGGTAGACCACCGGTGATGTCCTTGGTTTTGGTGGTTTCGCGAGGAATCTTGACCAGCGTGTCGCCAGGATAGACCTTCTTGCCGTTGGCGATGACCAGGTGGGATCCCGAGGGCAGCAGGTAGCGCTTGCTCTCATCACCCTTACCGTGGACCAGCATTGCCGGCACACGCTTCTCGCTCTGCGGCGCCTCGACGACGATTTTCTGCGACAGGCCGGTGACCTTGTCGGTCTCCTCCATCACGTTCTCGCCTTCGACGATGTCTTGGTACTCGACCGTACCGGCGATCTCCGAGAGGATCGCATAGGTGAACGGGTCCCACTCGAGGAGCTCGTGGCCTGGCTCGACCGATTCTCCCTCGCGTACCTTGAGCTGCGAACCGTAGGTGAGCGAGTAGCGCTCCCGCTCGCGCCCCCTATCGTCGACGATGACCAACTTGCCGTTGCGGTTGATCACCACCAGGGCGCCATCCTTGCTATCGACGGTGTTGACGTTGATGAACTTGACGATACCGGGGTTGGTGGCGTTGTGCTTGGATTGCTCCGAAACACGGCTGGCGGTACCTCCGAAGTGGAAAGTACGCATGGTCAGCTGGGTACCAGGCTCGCCGATGGACTGGGCCGCGATGACCCCCACCGCCTCGCCGATATCGACTAACTTACCGCTCGCCAGGTTACGGCCGTAGCAATGGGCACAAACGCCTCGGCGACACTCGCAGGTCAGCACCGAACGGATCTTGACCCGTTCGATACCCGATTCCTGGATCAGGTTGGCCAGTTTCTCGGTAATCTCGACTCCCAGCGGCAGCAACAGGTCGCCGGTCATCGGATCGTAGATCTCTTCCTGGCTCACTCGACCCACGATGCGATCCCGCAACGGCTCGAGGATCTCACCGCCCTCCATGATCGCGGTCACGAAGATGCCGTCCACGGTGCCGCAGTCGACCTCGTTGACGATGACATCCTGTGCCACATCGACCAGTCGGCGAGTGAGATAGCCGGAGTCGGCCGTCTTGAGCGCCGTATCCGCCAGCCCCTTACGGGCGCCGTGAGTCGAAATGAAGTACTGCAACACCGAGAGCCCTTCCCGGAAGTTGGCGGTAATCGGAGTCTCGATGACCTCACCGGAAGGCTTGGACATCAAACCGCGCATTCCAGCCAACTGACGGACCTGCTCGCGAGAGCCACGGGCTCCGGAGTCGGCCATCAGGTTGATCGGGTTGAACTCGTTGCGCTCCTCTTCGACCACCACCATCTCGCGGAACATCTCGCTGGAGATCTCCTCGGTGACGCGGTGCCAGATGTCGATGATCTTGTTGTGACGCTCACCCACCGTAATCACACCGGCCGAGCGCTGCTTCTCGATCTCGATCACCTCCTTGCGAGCACCGTCGAGCAAACGGTCCTTGGACGGGGGGATGACCATGTCGTCGATCCCGATCGAGATCCCCGCCTTGGTGGCGTAGAGGAAGGTGATTTCCTTGATCTCATCGAGCATCCTGACGGTCGTCTCGTTGCCCAACTTGATGAAGCAGTAGCCCACCAGATCCTGCAAGCCACGCTTCTTGAGCAGCCCATTGATGAAGGGGATCTGCTCGGGAAGGTGCATGTTCAGGATGACCCGGCCGACGGTGGTATCGATCAGTTTCTTATCGAGCGCCTGCACTTCGGCATGCAGGATATCTTGGTTGTTGTACTGCGTCTCGAGGTTGATGTAGGCGCCCGAGTAGCGCACCTTGATCCGTGTCTGGGTGTCGACCTCTTTGGCGTCGAGCGCCATCAGAACGGTCTCGAAGTCAGCGAAGGTACGCCCCTCTCCGTTGGCTTTCTCACGGGGCAGGGTCAGGTAGTAGCCCCCCAGGACCAAGTCCTGGCTGGGTACCGCCAACGGCCGACCGTGGGCCGGCGAGAGGATGTTGTTCGACGACAACATCAAGACCTTCGACTCGATCTGAGCCTTCGGGCTCAGCGGTACGTGGACGGCCATTTGGTCGCCGTCAAAGTCAGCGTTGAAGGCGGCACAGACCAAGGGGTGAATCTGGATCGCCTTGCCCTCGATCAACACCGGCTGGAAGGCTTGGATGCCGAGGCGGTGCAAAGTGGGAGCACGGTTGAGCAACACCGGGTGGTCTTGAATGACCTCTTCCAGTGCATCCCAGACCGCGTCGACCTCCATCTCGACCAATTCCTTGGCCGCCTTGATGGTTCCCACCAACCCCTTCTCTTCCAAACGGTTGTAGATGAAGGGCTTGAAGAGCTCCAAGGCCATCTTCTTGGGCAGGCCACACTGGTGTAGCTTGAGCTCTGGGCCCACCACGATCACCGAACGGCCGGAGTAGTCGACCCGCTTACCGAGCAAGTTCTGACGGAAACGGCCCTGCTTCCCCTTGAGGGTGTCGGAGAGCGACTTGAGCGGACGGTTGTTCGAGCCCTTGAGCACGCGACCGCGGCGGCCGTTGTCAAACAGCGCATCGACCGCCTCTTGCAGCATCCGCTTCTCGTTGCGGACGATCACCTCGGGCGCGCGCAGCTCGAGGAGCTTACGCAACCGGTTGTTACGGTTGATCACCCGGCGGTACAGGTCGTTCAAGTCGCTGGTGGCGAACCGACCGCCATCGAGCGGCACCAAGGGGCGCAACTCCGGCGGAATCACCGGGATGATCTCGAGGATCATCCATTCGGGACGATCGCCGCTGCGCTTGAAGGCGTCCACAACCTTGAGTCGCTTGGCTGCCTTGAGCCGGCGGATCTGGCTGGTTTCGGTGCGCATCACGATGCGCAGCTCTTCGGAAAGCTCCTCGGGATCGATCCGAGACAAAAGCTCCTTGATTGCCTCGGCACCCATGCGCGCGTCGAACGCGTCGTCGCCGTATTCCTCGCGCACTTCCCGGGCCCGCTCTTCGGTGAGGAGTTCCCCCTCCTTGAGTTCGGTATCGAGCGGATCGATGACCACGTAGCTCTCAAAATAGAGGATGCGCTCGAGGTCACGCAGGCTGATGTCCAAGAGGTGGCCGATGCGGCTGGGCAACCCCTTGAAGAACCAAACGTGGGAGACGGGGCAAGCCAGCTCGATGTGGCCCATGCGCTCACGACGGACCCGCGAGCGAGTGACCTCAACCCCGCACTTGTCGCAGATGACGCCACGGTGCTTCATCCGCTTGTACTTACCGCACAAGCACTCCCAGTCCGTGATCGGACCGAAGATCTTGGCGCAGAAGAGGCCATCGCGTTCCGGCTTGAAGGTCCGGTAGTTGATGGTCTCCGGCTTGGTCACCTCACCGAAGCTCCACGAGCGGATCTTCTCCGGCGAGGCAACGGAGATCTTGATGGCATTGAAATCGAGAACCGACTGCGGTTTTTCAAAGCTGCTGAGGGGTTGCACCTGGCTTCCTCCTTAGACGGACAGCAGTTCAATGTCGAGGCACAGGCTCTGCAGCTCGCGCACCAGCACGTTAAAGGACTCGGGCAAGCCCGGATCTTCCGGTACTTCGCCCTTGACGATCGCCTCGTAAATCTTGCTCCGACCCTCGACGTCATCGCTCTTAACAGTCAACAGCTCCTGCAAGGTGTAGGCGGCACCGTAGGCTTCCAGCGCCCAGACCTCCATCTCACCGAAGCGCTGACCACCGAACTGCGCTTTACCACCCAGAGGCTGTTGGGTGATCAGCGAGTAGGGGCCAATCGAGCGTGCGTGAATCTTGTCGTCAACCAGGTGAGAGAGCTTCAACATGTAGATGTACCCGACGGTCACCTCTTGCTCGAAGACCTCTCCGGTCATCCCGTCAATGAGCTTCATCTTGCCCGACTCGGGAAGGTTCGCTTCTTTGAGGAGAGCTTTGATATCGGTCTCGTCAGCGCCATCGAATACCGGCGTGGCGAATTTGATACCCAGTACGGCTCCGGCCCAGCCGAGGTGGGTTTCCAGAATCTGACCCACGTTCATTCGGCTAGGCACACCGAGCGGGTTCAGAACGATCTCAACCGGCGTTCCGTCCGCCATGTAGGGCAGATCCTCTTCCGGCAGAATGCGCGAAATCACACCCTTGTTGCCGTGCCGGCCCGCCATCTTGTCGCCCACCTGCATCTTGCGCTTCATGGCCACGAAGACCTTGACCAGCTTGATCACGCCAGGGGGCAGCTCGTCTCCCTTCTGGAGCAGCTGGATACGCTCGTCGTTGACCCGATGCAGCACATCGACGTGCGAATCGGTCTTACGATAAATCGTCTCGGCCTCCTCGATGAGGCTTGCCGGGCGAATCTGCAGTTGCAGGATCTCGCGCCGGGTCAGCCGTACGAGAACCTCACTGCTCAGCTTGTCGCCGCGCTTCAAGAGCTTCTCGCCGTCGCGCGCGGTGACCGCGGTTGAAACCGGACGACCGACCAGCAAGTCGCTGATCTTCTTGTTGCGTTCCTCGTTGAGAATCCGCACTTCGTCCTTGATGTTCTTCTTGAGCCGCGCGATCTCTTCGTCTTCGATCTCCCGCGCTCGAGCGTCTTTTTCGACTCCCTTGCGAGAGAAGATCTTGACGTCGACGATGGTGCCGTCGATCCCCGGCGGGACCTTGAGGCTGGCATCGCGGACATCGCCGGCCTTCTCACCGAAGATGGCGCGTAGCAGCTTCTCTTCTGGAGTCAGCTGGGTCTCACCCTTCGGGGTCACCTTACCGACCAGAATGTCGCTGGCCTTGACCGTCGCACCGATGCGAATGATGCCACTCTCGTCTAGATCCTTGAGCGCCCCTTCCGAGACATTGGGGATATCACGGGTGATCTCCTCGGGGCCGAGCTTGGTGTCGCGGGCCTCCACCTCGAACTCTTCGATATGGATCGAAGTGTAGTAATCCTCTTTGACCAGCTTCGACGAGACCAGGATGGCGTCCTCGAAGTTGTAGCCTCTCCAAGGCATGAAGGCAACCAGAACGTTACGTCCCAAAGCCAATTCGCCATTCTCGGTACACGGTCCGTCGGCCATCACGTCGCCCTTGCGGACCCGCTGCCCTTGGACCACCACCGGCTTCTGGGTGATGCAAGTGTTCTGGTTCGAACGTCGGAACTTGGTCAGCTGGTAGATATCGGCACCGAACTCCTTGGCCTCGCCGGTCTCAATATCTTCCCCCTCGACGCGCACGATGATGCGCTCCGCGTCAACCGAGTCGACAATGCCTCCCCGCTTGCAGAGAACCACCGCCCCGGAGTCCTTGGCCACGATCCCTTCCATGCCCGTACCGACGATCGGCGAGTCGCTGCGCAACAGCGGTACCGCTTGCCGTTGCATGTTCGATCCCATCAGGGCGCGGTTGGCGTCGTCGTTTTCGAGAAACGGTACCAACGCCGCCGCCACCGAGACCAGCTGCTTCGGGCTAATGTCCATGTAGTTGACACGGTCCTTCTCGACGGTGACGAAGTCGCCGCCCGACCGTGAGCTGACCCGATCGTGGATGAAGTTGCCCTCCTCGTCGGTCGTGGCGTTGGCCTGCGCGATGATGTGCTTCTCTTCCTCCCAGGCCGAGAGGTAGAAGGCGTAAGGTTCGGCGTCGACCAGCCCCTGCTTGCTCTTCTTGAGCTTGGCGTTGGCCTCCTCGAGTTCGTCGCCAGTGACGATCTGCCCAAGCCGGAACGGGCCGCCACCTACCTTGATGATGCGGTGGTGGTTGATCACCCGGCCATCGATCACCTTCTTGTAGGGGCTCTCGATGAAGCCGTAGTCGTTGATCCGCGCGAAGGTGGCCAACGAGGAGATCAAACCGATGTTGGGACCTTCAGGGGTTTCAATCGGGCAGATACGGCCGTAGTGGGTAGCATGCACGTCGCGAACTTCGAAACCGGCCCGCTCGCGGGAGAGACCACCCGGTCCAAGAGCCGAAAGGCGCCGTTTGTGGGTCACCTCGGAGAGCGGGTTGGTCTGATCCATGAACTGCGACAGCTGCGACGAACCGAAGAACTCCTTGATCGCGGCGATCACCGGCTTGGAGTTGATCAAGTCGTGGGGCATCGCTGAATCGATGTCCTGGTGGACCGACATCTTCTCTTTGATCGCCCGTTCCATGCGCACCAAGCCGACGCGGAACTGGTTCTCCAGCAACTCGCCGACGGCGCGGACGCGACGGTTGCCGAGGTTGTCGATATCGTCGACCCGCCCGGCATCCTTCTGCAAGCGCAGGAGGTACTCGATGACCCGGAAGAAGTCCTCGGCCGAGAGGGTCTTCTGATCGACCGCGACATCGGTATCCAGCTTGATGTTGAACTTGAAACGGCCAACGCGCGAGAAATCGTAGCGCTTGGCGTCGAAGAACATCCCGTAGAAGAGCGAGCGAGCACTCTCCAAAGTGGGAGGGTCACCGGGACGCATGCGGCGGTAGATCTCGATCAGCGCTTCGCGGGCATCCTGGGTGTTGTCCTTGGCCAAGGTGTTGGACAAGGTGTTGCCCGCCAACTCCCAGTCGGGGAAGAAGACCTCGATATCGGTGTGCTTGCGACCTTCCAACTGGCTAGCCAGATCTTCCGGCGCCAGCTCGTTGGCCTCGAAGAGGACCTCACCGGTCTCCAAGTCCACCACATCCGCGATGAACAGGGCGCGGCCCAAGTCGGCGATCGCCACTTCCACCTCTTTGCCGCCCGCCTTCTCCATGGCCAGCATCTGATCGATGTTGTAGACCATGCCGGCGAACAACACGTAGCGCTCTCGTCGACCCGGACTCTGTCGGTCCTTGATCCGCTCCTGCACCACGATCTCTTCCGGTAGCGACAACTTGACCCGATCTTGACCCACCAAGTTCAGTGGGATCCCGGTATAGAACTGACGCAGAATCGCTTCGCTCGTCTCCAAGCCCAGCGCTCGCAAGAAAATCGTTCCGTGGAACTTACGCTTGCGGTCGATCCGTACCGAGAGAACATCCTTCTTGTCATATTCGAACTCGACCCACGAGCCGCGATACGGAATGATCTTCGACAGGTAGGCTTGCGGCCCCTGTTTGGTGAAGAAAACACCGGGGCTGCGATGGAGCTGGCTAACGATGACCCGCTCGGTGCCGTTGATCACGAAGGTGCCGTTGTCGGTCATCAACGGGATGTCGCCGAAGTAGACCTCTTCTTCCTTGGCGTCACGCATCATTCGCGTACCGGTTTCGGGGTCCTTGTCGTAGACAAAGAGACGGAAGGTCACCTTCAGCGGTACCGCGAAGGTCATTCCACGCTCACCGCAATCAGCGATCGAATACTTGAGCTGCAAGTCCACCGGGTTGCCGCAGATATCGCACTTGGTCACTCGGTTCTTGTTGACGAAACCGCAGTCGGTGCAGGTGACCGTCTCCTCGTGAGGATGATCGGTCATGATCTTGCAACCGCAGTTGGAGCAAGTCATCCGCAGGTACTCAAGGCCATTGAGCGCGCCGCAACGGCACTGCCAATCGCCGATCGAGTATTTGACGAAGTCTAGAGAACAGGTCTCGCGGAAATCGGAGAAGGGGAAGATATTGATAAAAACCGATTGCAGGCCGTGACCGGCCCGTTCCTCGGGCAGCAGGTTCATTTGCAGGAACCGTTCGTAAGAGCGCCGCTGCACGTCGATCAGATTAGGGATCGGCAGCGTTCCCGCGATCTTCGAGAAGTTCTTGCGGTGGCCGCTGCCGCGTTCAAGATCTAGAGTCATGGAATCCTCCCTGCAGTAGCTGAAGAGGGCTTGCAGTACACCGCTGAGCGGTAGTCTCGAGTGATAGTGAGGCGCCACTCGGACGGGGGTAGACCACGTCTTTCCCTGGCACCGCGTCGAGGCGGCGCTGGAGCGTGGTTGTGAGGTTTTGGCAGGTCAGCAAGAGCGCCGAATCACATGTTTGCGCGGTGTCGCGCCAAGCTAAGAATACGCACTCTCAAGAGAGCACTTGCGGGTCATTGGATACGGGGGCGGCAATGCTCGCCGCGCATCGTAATGCGCGGCGAGCAGCAAATACAGCGGGAACGTGGTCTATTTCAGGTCGACCTGAGCGCCAGCGTCCTCGAACTTCTTCTTGACTTCTTCGGCCTCGTCCTTGGACAAGCCTTCCTTGACGTTGACCGGCGCCGACTCGACCAACTCCTTGGCCTCTTTGAGTCCCAGGCTGGTGACCTCGCGAACCGTCTTAATGACGTTGATCTTCTTGTCACCGATGGAGGTCAGGACGACGTCAAACTCGGTCTGCTCCTCCTCCGCCTCGCCGCCGCCAGGACCGGCGGCCATCATCGGAACACCAGCCGCGGCAGCCGAAACGCCGTAGTGCTCCTCGAGCGCCTTGACGATGTTGTTCAAGTCCAAGACGCTCATCTCGTCAATCTGCTGAATGAAATCTTCTGTGGCAATGGCCATCTAAACTCTCCTTATGTTCTTCGAAACTGGATTTCCAGAGTCCTGCGAGAGACCTCTCTCACTCTTCTTTCTGTTGCCGGATTTGGTCGACGACGACCACAAAGTCCCGCGTGATGGCGTTGAGGCCGCGGGTCAGTCGCGTCACCGGCGACTGCATCAGGAAGAGCAACTTGGCGATCAACGCCTCGCGACTCGGGAGTCCTGCGAGCTCCTTGATATCTTCCGCGCCGACCGGACTGGAATCCACGATTCCCGCCTTAAATTCGATCGCCGGTACATCCTTGGCAAAATCGGTCAAGACCTTGGCCAACGCAACCACATCGCCATCGGTATAGGCGACGGCCGTCGGACCTTGGAAATGTTCCTGCAACTCGGCCAGCGCGGTACCGTTGGTGGCGCGCAGGGCGATGGTATTCTTGACCACGAGATACCCAGCACCGTTCTCGCGGACCTTCGAGCGCAGTTCCGTCACGTCAGGGACGGAGATACCCTTGAAGCCCAGCAAGAAGGCATTGGACACCTGGGAGAAACCGCTCTCGTACTCGGCGAGAAGCGAGTCTTTCTTTTTACGAGTTAAGGCCATCGTACGCCCTCCTAGGCCTCAGCCGCGGCACTGAGCGCGGCGTCATCGAGTTTGATAGCGGGCCCCATCGTCGCCGACAGCGAGGCACTCTTGATGTACTTGCCCTTGGACGCCGGTGGCTTGGCCTTGAGCACCGCTCCGATCAGCGCCCGAGCGTTTTCCTGCAGCTGTTCTTGGGAGAAGGACAGCTTGCCAAGAGGCGCCTGCACGATGCCGGCCTTCTCGACTCGGAATTCCACCTTACCCGCCTTGATATCGGTGATCGCCTTGGTGACATCCATCGTCACCGTTCCGGTCTTCGGGTTGGGCATCAGACCACGAGGCCCTAGCACCCGACCCAACCGACCCGCGACCTTCATCATGTCGGGAGTTGAAACGACGGCATCGAAGTCGAGCCACCCCTCTTGAATCTTCTTGGCCAACTCGGCTCCACCCACGTGATCGGCTCCAGCCTCCTCGGCCTCTTTGATCTTTTCGCCATCGGCAAATACCAACACCCGCACCGTGCGACCGGTACCGTGCGGCAACACAACCGTGCCGCGCACCATCTGGTCAGCGTGACGCGGATCCACCCCTAGTCGCAACGCGACCTCGAGCGTTTCATCGAACTTGGTGGATGCCGTCCCTTTGGCGAGTTCAATGGCGCGATCCAGCGTATGCCGGCTCTCGTCCAACTCAGCCGCTAGGTTGCGGTATCTCTTTCCGTGCTTAGACACGATCGTCTCCTTGCGCTATCGCTCTCACTGAGCCCATCGGCGCTCAGCCTTGAATCTCAATTCCCATGGATCGGGCGGTACCCGCAATAATCTTGCAGGCCGCGTCTAGATCCGCTGCGTTCAAATCGGGCATCTTGGTAGTGGCAATCTCTTCAAGTTGCGCCCGGGTCACCGTGCCGACCTTGTCTCGATTGGGTTCACCAGAGCCCTTGGCCAAACCGGCGGCCTTCTTCAGAAGCACCGCCGCGGGCGGCGTCTTGGTAATAAAACTATAGGTGCGGTCAGCGTAAACCGTGATCACGACAGGAATAATCAGGCCCTGCTCATTTTGCGTTCGCGCGTTGAACGCCTTGCAGAAGTCCATGATATTCAACCCCGCCTGACCGAGGGCTGGGCCCACGGGAGGTGCCGGAGTCGCTCCCCCGGCGGGGATCTGTAGTTTGACTAGACCGGTGACTTTCTTTGCCATCTTTTCCTCGTATCGATGCTAAAACGAACCCGTGCGAACGGAAAGAGCTAGAGCTTCTCCACCTGCAAGAAACTCAGCTCCACCGGCGTCGCTCGACCGAAAATGGTCACCATGACCTTGAGTGTCTCGCGATCCAGGTTGACCTCTTCGACCTTGCCGGTGAAATTGCTGAACGGTCCGTCGATAATCTTGACCGGCTCATTCTTGTCGAAGACGTATTTCGGCTTAGGCTTCTCTTTCGCGGTGGAAACCTGCTCGAGAATCTGACTGACCTCGGCCTTGGTAAGGGGAGTCGGCTTCTTACCCGTGCCCACGAAACCGGTGACCTTCGGCGTATTCTTGACCACGTGCCAAGCCGCATCGGACATCGCCATCTGAACCAAGATGTAACCCGGAAAGAACTTGCGTTCAATCTCGCGCTTCTTGCCGCCCTTGAACTCGACCACCGTCTCGGTTGGGATTCGCACCTCGCCGAAATCGTCCGCCATATTCAGCGCTTCCGCGCGCTGTAGCAGCGTCTCCTTGACCCGCTCTTCAAAGCCCGAGTAGGTGTGAACGATAAACCAGCGAAGCTCGCCGGCCTCGGCTGGGCTCATGACTTGAACACCTGCAGAACGCCTTGGTAGCAAAACACAACCACGGTGTCCGCGAGCCAGAGAAAGGCCGCGAAAATCACACTGGTGACCAGGACCACGATGGTCGTGGAGACCACTTCGTCTCGGCCGGGAAAAGTGACCTTGCGAATTTCCGAGCGAACCTCCGCAAGGAAGGTCTTGATTTGATTCCACCACGACATGATGAATTATCCCTAAAAGTGTTGGCAGGCCAGGAGGGATTCGAACCCCCAACCCTCGGTTTTGGAGACCGATGCTCTACCAGTTCGAGCTACTGGCCTGGATTCCTCTTCAGCTGATTTCAATCGCTTCGGCGCCGGGCGCCTCACTACTCCACAATCTCGGCAACGGTGCCGGCACCAACCGTACGGCCGCCTTCGCGAATCGCGAAGCGAACGCCCTTTTCCATCGCGATCGGA